>NZ_JBSXOQ010000033.1:0-16085 GCF_056859495.1 Sphingobium sp. L-44
GGAATGGATGGTCGCGCCGCACGCGATCGAAGCGGCGCACTGAGCCATGCTTGAGCCGCTTCAATATGCCCTCGGCGGACTGTCAGGCGCGCTGGTGGGCTTTGTCCTCGGGCTTGTCGGGGGCGGCGGGTCGATCCTCGCCGTGCCGCTGCTGCTCTATCTCGTAGGCGTCCGCAATCCGCATGAGGCGATCGGCACCAGTGCATTGGCCGTCGCGGCCAATGCGCTTACTGGCCTCTGGAACCATGCCCATGCCCGCACCGTGAACTGGCGGTGCGGGGGGATCTATGCTGCTGCCGGCGTCGTCGGTGCGCTCGGCGGTTCAACGCTTGGCAAGAGCATAGATGGGCACAAGCTGCTCTTCTTGTTTGCGATTCTAATGATCGTGGTGGCGGTCCTGATGTTCCGCGGACGCGGTGACCAAGGGGTCGAAGGCGCACAGTGCAATCGGGAGAATGTCGGCAAGGTCGTCAGCTACGGTCTCGGTACTGGCGCCTTTTCCGGCTTCTTCGGGATCGGTGGCGGTTTCCTTATCGTGCCGGGCCTGATCGCTTCGACCCACATGCCCATACTACGCGCGATCGGCACGTCGCTTGTCGCGGTCGCGGCCTTCGGCCTGACGACAGCGCTCAACTACGCGCTCTCGGGCTATGTCCTGTGGGGCCTGGCCGGCGTGTTCATTGTCGGCGGGGTTGTCGGTAGCGTGATCGGTACGCAAGCGTCGCAAGTGCTGGCAGCTGAAAAGGGTCGGTTGAACAGCCTATTCGCAGTCTTCGTGCTCGTCGTCGCCATCTACATGCTATTCAGGAGCTGGTCCGAACTAGCCAGCTGAACGGGGATATTCATGGACGCCATCATTCTCGCAAGGGCGCAATTCGCCTTCACGGTGAGCTTTCACTTCCTCTTCCCGGCCTTTTCCATCGGGCTGGCAAGCTATCTGGCCGTGCTCGAAGCTCTGTGGCTGAAGACCGGCAAGGGCGTCTATGCGAACCTGTTTCGCTACTGGCTGAAGATCTTCGCCGTCGTGTTCGCGATGGGCGTCGGCTCGGGCATTGTCATGTCCTACCAGTTCGGCACCAACTGGTCAGTGTTCTCGGACAAGGCGGGACCTGTCATCGGACCGCTGATGGCCTATGAGGTGCTGACCGCCTTCTTCTTAGAAGCCGGATTCCTCGGGGTCATGTTGTTCGGGATCAACAAGGTTGGGCGCAAGCTGCACTTCGTCGCGACGCTTGCAGTCGCGCTGGGGACTTTTATTTCCGCATTCTGGATCCTGTCGGTCAACAGCTGGATGCAAACGCCCGTTGGCTATGAGGTCGGCGCCAACGGCCAGTTCCTGCCGGGGCCAAGCTGGCTGACAATCATCTTCAATCCCAGCTTCCCCTATCGGCTCTTTCACACGGTCCTTGCCGCCTATCTGACGACCGCTTTTATCGTGGGTGCCGTCGGAGGATGGCATCTCTTAAAGGACCGCACCAATCCCGGCGCACGCAAGATGTTCTCTATGGCGATGTGGATGGCGGCGCTCGTTGCTCCGATCCAGATCTTCGCCGGCGACATGCACGGGCTCAATACTCTCAAGCACCAGCCGGTGAAGGTGATGGCGATGGAAGGCCATTTTCAGAGCCACCCGCACGGTGCGCCTTTGATCCTGTTCGGCATCCCCAACAGCGCTGAACAGCGGGTGTATTATGCCATCGAGATACCCAAGGCGTCGTCGCTGATTCTCAAACACGAACTCGATGCGCCCTTGAGTGGCCTGGACACCGTGCCACCAGCTGATCGTCCTCCCGTCGGTATCGTCTTCTGGGCCTTTCGCGTAATGGTCGGGATCGGTTTCGCGATGCTCGGGATCGGGATCCTGAGCCTCATCGCGCGCTGGCGCAAGGCGCTCTACGACTGGCCGCTGCTGCATCGCTTCGCTGTGCTGATGGGGCCGTCGGGACTGATCGCAGTGCTGTCCGGCTGGATCGTGACGGAAGTCGGACGGCAACCCTTCACAATCTATGGTCTGCTGAGGACCGCCCAAAGCGCTTCACCGCTGGATGCTCCTGCGGTCGCCTCGTCGCTGCTGGCCTTCGTGGTCGTCTATTTCGCCGTCTTCGGGATGGGCATCTGGTATCTGCTTCAACTCATGAAGAAGCCGCCTGAAGCACATGAACCGCCGCCCAGTGATGCGCCCATTCGCAGTGCGGGGATCACCCCGGCGCCGGCTATCATCGAGGGAGCTTCGTCATGATCGATCTCACCGTCATCTGGGCCTGTATCATCGGCTTTGCTATCATCGCCTATGTCGTGATGGACGGCTTCGATCTCGGCATCGGCATCCTGTTTCCGTTCTTCAAGGTCGGGCAGGATCGGGACACCGCGATGAACAGCATCGCTCCGGTCTGGGACGGAAACGAAACCTGGCTGGTTATGGGCGTGGGCGGCCTGTTTGCCGCATTCCCGCTGGCCTATGCCATCATCCTTCCCGCGCTTTACGCGCCGATGATCGCAATGCTGCTTGGCCTTGTATTCCGCGGCGTGGCATTCGAGTTCCGCTGGCGCGACCCGGCGCACCGTGCTTTCTGGGACAAGGCGTTCACGACAGGGTCGGTCGTCGCCACCTTCGCGCAAGGCATTGCGCTCGGCGCGCTGCTACAGGGCATCACGGTCGAGGGGCGCAGCTATGCCGGGGGTTGGTGGGAATGGCTGTCGCCGTTCAGTCTGCTGACGGGTGTCGGGCTGCTAGTCGGCTATGCCCTGCTCGGGGCTTGTTGGCTCAACTGGAAGACTGAAGGCGGGTTGCGACGGCAGACGGTGACCTATGCCGGGCGGCTTGGCATCGGCCTGCTCATCATGATCGGCGTGATCAGCCTCGCAACGCTGCGGCTCGAAACGCAATACTTTCAGCGCTGGCTGAGTTTCCCGGGCGTGGTCGCGACAGCGCAGGTGCCGCTCGCCACGCTCGTCGTAACATTCCTGTTTTATCGTAGCCTCCGATTGAAGCGCGATGCGCAGCCTTTCTTCTGGGCGTTGGCCCTGTTCGGGCTATGCTTGGTCGGCCTTGGTGTCTCGATCTGGCCCGATGTCGTTCCGGCGCGGGTGACGATCTGGGAAGCTGCAGCGCCCGTCCGCAGTCAGTTGTTCATGCTGGTTGGAGCCTCGATCATGGTGCCCGTGATCCTGGCATATACGGCCTGGTCCTATTGGGTTTTCCGGGGCAAGGTTGGCATTGAGGGGTATCATTGATGCCGCTCTGGCTGAGTCGCCTTGGATGGTTTTTCGGCATTTGGGCTGCTAGCGTTTTCGCGTTGGCGCTTGTGGGCGGAATGCTCCGCTGGTGGCTACGCTAAATGGCCCCTCGCCATAGGTGAGAGGCCAACACTCAAATTTCGGTATTTTTGGGCGTCTTCTACGTCGATCCCGAGATAGCTAACCATATTCTCGATCTTGCTATGGCCGAGCAGGATCTGGACAACCCGTAGATTGCCGGTCGCCCTGTATATGATCGATGCCTTCGCTCGGCGGAGTGAGCGGGTGCCGTATTCGCTCCGCATCAGGCCAACTCCTGTCAACCATTCATCTACAAGCCGAGCATAATGCCGAGGCCGTTCGTCGGGAGGTGCGGGAACGTCGGCTTGTAATCAGGGCTGCCGTTTAACATGTCACAGGCGAACGTCGGGAATGTCCCAGCGCCCGTGCCCGGCACGCCCTGGGCACGGGCGCCAGCAGATTCAGATCTCCGTGTTTTCTGCAAGGGCAAGCGCGTCCTCTACGTCGATCCCTAGATAGCGCACCGTGTTCTCAATCTTGCTATGGCCGAGCAGTATCTGAACGGCGCGAAGGTTGCCCGTCGCCCTGTAGATGATCGATGCCTTCGTTCGGCGAAGTGAGTGCGTGCCATACTCGCTCCGCATCAAGCCGACACCTGTCACCCATTCGTCGACAAGCCGAGCATACTGCCGTGTGCTCAGGTGCCCATTGTGATCAACCCGGCTTGGGAAAACATAATCGTCCACTGTTCCGCCCCGGCGTTCGAGCCATGCCAGCAAGCTCGCTCGAGCATCTGGCAGCAGCTCAAATTGAACGGGCCGACCTGTTTTCTGCTGCATGACGATTGCCCGCGTTCGGACCTGCCCGCCGCTTACAAGGTCGCCGATCTTGATCTGCACGAGGTCGCAGCCCCGAAGCTCGCTGTCGATCGCCAGATCGAACAGCGCCCGATCTCGTAGGCGGCGGCGCTGATTGAGGTAGAAACGGATTTCCCAAATCTGCTTCGGTTTCAGCGCCCGCTTGGCGCCCACGGTCCTTCCTGCATTCCAAACCGGGCGCTTGGTGGCGATGAGTTCTGTTTCAGGCATCTCCATGATCGTTCTCCTTTGGCCACATTGGCCTTCTGCAGAACGCTTGCCGACGAGGATGCGCAGGACTTGCTATAGGGCTCGTGCCGACCAACTCAAGACATTTGGCGTCATTGATGTGACCGACAGCTTTTGCCAGGATCCGCCATGCCATGGCTGCTGCCAATATAAAGTCGCCGCCCACCATGCGGAGCTTTGCCATCTGAGCGACATACCCAGAAGGTCAGCACTCTTTCCAGCATTCCTCTCGAGGACATTGCCTGGGCTGCGCATGCCGCGCGCCAGGCCATGGAGCGTGACCAGACGCCGCGGCTCTGGTTCCAGCTCTATTTCCAGGCTGATCGAGGGCATTCGCTTGAACTGGTGCGACGCGCCGAGGCTGCTGGCTATTGCGTCCTCATGGTAACGATCGATGCGGCCATGAAGCGATCCGAATTCGCACTGCCGGAAGGGGTCGAG
Source organism: Sphingobium sp. L-44 (assembly GCF_056859495.1). Taxonomy (NCBI): domain Bacteria; kingdom Pseudomonadati; phylum Pseudomonadota; class Alphaproteobacteria; order Sphingomonadales; family Sphingobiaceae; genus Sphingobium; species Sphingobium sp. L-44. Next base: position 4,806 of record NZ_JBSXOQ010000033.1, read on the forward strand.
GCCGCCAATCTCCGTGGAATGCCCCGCAGCGTCCAGAACAGCGCGGCTGCGGGCGGGCAGATCATCTTTGGAACGGCGCTGGCCGACGCCGCACCAACCTGGGACGATATCGCGTGGCTGCGCAAGCAGACCAGTTTGCCGATCATATTGAAAGGCATCCTTTCTCCTGCTGACGCTCGCATGGCACTTGATCATGGCGTTGATGCCATTGTCGTGTCGAACCATGGCGGACGCGTCACCGACGGTCTCATCACGCCCATGAAAGCGCTTCCATCGATCGCGCGTACGATCGATGGAAAATGCCCGATCCTTCTCGACAGCGGTGTGCGTACCGGCACGGATGTCCTCAAGGCGATTAGCCTTGGTGCCAGCGCGGTCATGATTGGTAGGCCGCAACTTCATGCCCTCGCGGTGGCAGGCATGGCCGGCGTTGCCCATATGCTTCACATGATACGGGCAGAGTTCGAACTCGCCATGGCGCAAGTCGGCGTGAAATCGCTGGACGAACTTGGTCCTGCTTATGTCACCTCTTCAGACTGATGTGTGAGGCCGGACGAATGTCCGGCCGCATGTTCCTCTAGGCGCGACATATGCACTATCCTCGGCGCTTCGAGGCCGGCGAGGCATAAACGCCGTAGCCCACCCTCTCGATCAAGCCACGCTTGGTCATCTTGCTGACGACCGAGCGAGACACGCCCATTCGGCCGAGATCGGCGATTGTTGCCGTGTCACGATCGCGCAAAACCGCAAAGACAACTGCCTGTTTGGGGGCGCCATATGTGCGATTTATGAGCCGGATCGAACGATCCTGTCGCTTCTTTGCCCGTTGTTCAGGAAGACCTGGGCACCGGGCGACATTACGAAAATCAAGTTTGCCGCCACGCCGGGTCAGGCCTGCTGCGCACGCGTCCAGCAATGCGTGCAGGTGCGCCGGCAGCCCGATGTCCATCGGCGGTATCTGGCGCTGGAATGCTGCTATGCCCCCAAGAAGCCGGATCTCATCCTGGTTCACAAATGGGCTGGACAATGTCGCTATCACGAAGCCTCGCTCGGTGGCGTGTTCACCCAGTGCTGCGAATGCCCGGATAGCGGCCTCTCCGACTTTGGCACTGCTGCCACCACGCAGAAGGCAAATTGCCAGCCGCTCCTCCCTTGTGAAGCGCTTCAAAGGAAGGAAGCGGCTGGACATGGTCAGAACTTCGCGCTGAGGCCGACCTTCACCGCAGTCGGTGAACCTGGCGTGATGTTGTTGTTGCTATGGGCATAGAGATAGTAACGCTTGCCAAGGATATTCTCGACATTCACCTGCAGGCTCAGCTCTGGCGCGATGTCGAAATAGACGGCGCCATCGAGCCGCGTATAGCCGGGCATCGCGACGAAATTGTCGGTCGAGGCGTAGCGCTTGCCCTGGTAGATCACGCCCAGCGCAGCGCCGAGCTGTTCGATCGGATCGAAGCGGGTCCAGAGCGAGGCGCTGTGCTTGGGCATGTTGGGCAGGATGTTCCCTGCCTGGACAGTGCCCGAGACATTGTCGAGGAAGGTGCCGTCGGAATAGGTGTAGGCGCCGACCATGCTGAGCTGCTTGGTAATGCTGCCCGCAGCACTGAGTTCGATGCCCTTGGTGCGCTGCCGTCCGATCGGCACCGTCGGCGAGGCCGCATTATTGGGATCGCTCAGCGCCAGAACATTGTCGCGATCCAGTTGATAGATGGCGGCGGCAAGGTTGAACGTGGGGAGAATGTCCCACTTCGCACCGATTTCGTAGTTCTGGAACTTCTCCGGCGCCAGGCTGGCGTTGGAAAGCGAAAGGCCGGTCAACTGGTCGCCACCACGCGGCTGGTAGGTACGCGAGTAGCTTGCATAGATGGAGGCATTCTCGGCCGGCTTGAAGATGAGGCCGGCGCGCGGAGACCAGAGATTGTCGGTCACGTCATAATATTCGGGAGATATGGTGCTGCCGCTCGTCCGGAAGGCGAGGCTGCGCCGATCGTGCAGCGTGGTCTTGAAATGCTCGTAGCGCACGCCCACGACGATATCGAACATGGGCGAGATGGCGATCTGGTCCTGGACATAGCCGGCCGCGACCTCCGCCACGCCGTTGCTGTTCGTGCTGCTCGAAATCATGGTCCAGCTGGTGGGCAAACGAACATTAGACGCCGAGATCGGCACGGTCACCGAGCTTGCATTGCCTGCAAAACGCCCTTCTTCCCGAATATTGTCGGATTTTTGGTGACCATATTCAGCGCCCACGAGCAGGGTATGCTCAATGGAGCCGGTATTGAAGATCGCATTGAAATCGGTCTGGTTGATGAAATTCTTGCGTTGCGTGGTGGCACGATAGGCCGAGATGCTCACGCTCGTTTCAGCTGCGTTGACCGCGCCGGGGAAGACGTTGGAATAATATTTGTCATAGTCGGCATAGCGGGTGCGGTTGCGGATCGAGACCGTGTCGCTGAACTTATGTTCGATGAACAGCGAACCGGCGTCGGTATTCGTACCGGTAGGGCTCTGGGTCGGATCGCCGAAGAACTGACCGCGCGGCGTGCGAAGCGGGCCAACGATATTGGTCGCCGAAGCGCCGAACCGAGCGGGAACGCCACGATCGGCGACGCGCTCATCCTCGAAATGCTCATATCCAAGCGAAATGGTCGTATCGGGACCAATTTTGAATGAGCCGGTCGGGTTGAAGCCCCAGCGGTTATAGTTGACGCCATCGCGATAGCTGTCGCTGTCCTGATAGACACCGGTCAGTCGGACAGCTGCAAAATCGCTGATCGGCGTGCCCAGATCAAACTGGGCGCGCTTATGCTCGAAGCTTCCGCCTTCCAGTCGGAAGGCACGATGAAGATTCCAGTCCGCAACCTTGGTAACGCGATTGACCACGCCGCCTACGCCGCCCCGGCCGAAGATCATCGCGTTCGGTCCTTTGAAGATTTCCAGCTTCTCGATGTTATAGAGGTCGCGATAGGTCTGGATATCGTCGCGCATGCCATCGACGAAGAAGTCGCCGGTGGTCGAATTGCCGCGGATCACCAGCGTTTCGCGATTACCCTCGCCCTGGGCCGAGAAAACGCCCGGGACATAGCGTATGGCGTCACCGATGCTGTTGGCTGCCTGATCCTCGATCTGCTTGACCGACACCACATTGACCGACTGGGGTACATCGATCAGCGGCGTATCCGTGCGCGTCGCGCTGATGCTGCGGCTGACCTTGTAGGAGCTTTCGGCTTCCCGATCATCGATCGCGGTGTCCGTGACCGTTACGGACCCGAGAACCTGCTCCTGGGCTATTGCGAGTGAGGGGGAGACCAGCGAAAGGAGGATGCCGGGCGCAGTCGACGCAAGCAGCGCCGATCGGAAAATCGCTGAATATTGCAAGGTTAGATCCCCTTCATTTAATGCGAATAGTTATCATTCGCGAGGGGGGTTAGCGCTTCGGTCGGGACGTGCAACTGGCCCAGGGATAAGGTTGGGATGTTGTATATGCCCCCCAATGTTCCGGTAACTTATCGCGCGAGACGAACCTCTACAGCAAAACCGGGCTTGTCCAGAACGGTCGCACAGCCCCCATGGATTTGCGCGACAGCAGAGACAAGGGCCAGGCCCAGACCATGTCCGTCGGTGGTGCGGCTGGCTTCGGTCCGCGTAAAACGGCTGAACAGTCGATCACGCTCGGTTGCCGGAACACCGGGACCATCATCGCAGACTTCAAGAATAACGAAAGCCTCGCTGGCAGTCAGATTGAGCGCGACCGTCGTGCCAGCCGGCGTATGCCGCAGCGCATTATCCAGCAGGTTGGTGATGAGTTGGGACAGCAATCGGGCATCGCCCCGGATGCGAAGCCCCATATGGATGGTGGAATGCAGCGCATGACCTGAAAGCTCGAAATCGGGCGCATAGGTTTCGACCACATCCTCGACCAGATCTCCAAGCGCCAGTTCCTGAAAATCTCGCTTGAGCGTGCCCGCCTCGATTTCGGATATGCGAAGGATGGCCGAGAAGACCTCGAGCAGTTCATGGGATTCTGCTATTGCCGCCTCGATCGCGCGCGTGCGCTTGTCTCCGCTGAAGGCGAGTGCTTCATCCAGACGATTATTCAGGCGCGTCAGTGGCGTTCGAAGGTCATGCGCAACATCGCTCGACACCTGTCGAAGATTCTCGACCAGGGCAGCATTGCGGTCCAGCATATGATTGAGCGACTTGGCGACGCCGTCGAACTCGTTGTCAGATCCGTCCAGCGGCATGCGCTGGGTCAGGTCTCCTCCGATAATGGCCTGGGCCGCATCGTCGAATCGGCGCAATCGACTGCGCGTTACAGCGCCAACGGTCCAGGCGCCCCCGACAGCCAGAAGAAGCATGGCGGCAAATGAGGCCGAAAACAGCTTCAGGATCGTGATGTCCATCTCGTCAATCACCGTGCGATCTGCTGCCACCAGAAGGCGGCTGCCGTCGGGCAGATCGGTGATGAGTGCCTGGGCTATGGCGCCATCCTTCCCGTAGTGCAGTAATTCGAAATATCCTGCCTTTGCCGGAATTTGCGCATCCAGTGCGCCGGCCAGCCGTCGTCCTTGGGGATCGACCAGAATATATCCGAGGCTTGCCGTGCTGTGCCCGGCATCGCGCTGATGAATGAGTTCGGCCAGTGCCGGGGTTCCGCCAGCACCCGCCCGCTCCAGCAAGGCGCTCGTCTCGGTGGCGGTTCGATGGTCCAGTTGCACCTCCATCGCCTCATGGGTCAGCGCATAGGCCAAGAGCCCGATCACAAGCGTCGCCAGAACGAAGGCCAGGCTAACCAGTGCCGTAAGGCCAAAGGTCGTTTTCCATGGGCGGGGCATTAATTGCTCCTGATCATGTAACCCGCGCCGCGAACCGTCTCGATCGCATCGACATCGAAGCCCGCATTCAGCTTCGAGCGAAGCCGACTGAGATGGGTCTCCACGATATTGGTCTTGGGCTCGAAGTCGAAGTCCCATACGCGTTCGAGCAGCATCGTTCGGGTAACCACGCGATGAGAATTGCGCATGAGTTCGGCGAGCAGCGAGAATTCCCGCGGTTGCAAAATGACCTTCTTTCCTCCGCGATGCACTGTGCGCCTGTGAAAGTCGATATCGATGTCGCCAACGGTCAGCCGGGACTGTTCGACTTGCGGTGCCTGCCGTCGACCAAGGGCATTCAAGCGGGCGAGGAGCTCGGAAAAGGCGAAGGGCTTGACCAGATAGTCGTCGGCGCCTGCCTCGAGCCCCTCTACCCGATCCGCTATTCGACCAATTGCGGTCAACATGAGAACGGGCGTGAGGTCGCCGGTCGCGCGCAGCATCTTGAGCAGGGATAGACCGTCCAGTCCTGGCAGCATGCGATCAACGATGATCGCGTCATAATTGCTGTCCGTTGCCTGGAACAGTCCCTCTCGTCCTTCCTCCACAAGGGTCACGGCATGCCCCACTTCCTTGAGGCCTCGGCTGAGGAATTCGCGTGTTTCCCCATCGTCTTCGATAATCAGGATATGCATGCGTTCTTCTACTCCATCACCCTGACCGGATCGAGCGGCTCAGGTGCTCGCTGCCATCCACCGCCCAGCGCACGGAACAGGGAGATATAGGATTGTGCCAGCAGATGATCCGACTGTCCCTTTTGAAGAGCAGCCGTTGCAAGGGTTCGTTCGGCATCGATCACCAGCAATGGCGACGCGTCGCCAATCCTGGCCCGGGCACTGGTTCGACGGGCGTAAAGCCCTGCTGCCTCTCTTGCCCGATCAAGCGCCTGGTTCCGGATGGCTTCGCTTTGTAGGCCTGCAAGTCCGGTTTCGACTTCCCTGAGGGCGCGCAGAACGGCGTTGTCGAACGAAGCCAGCGCAGCGCGTTCGGCTGCCTGCGCCTGCGCGATCTTGGCGCGCGCCGGCGCCTGGTTGGGGAAGGACCAGGAAATTAGCGGTGAGGCACTGGCAGAAAAAGCGCCGGACAGAAGTCCCAATGCGCCGCCCAGCGTGATCCTGGGATAGAGTTCGGCCCGCGCGATGGTGATCTTGGCTGTTGCCGAAGCAAGCTTGCGCTCTGCTTCGCGAATATCGGGCCGACGTGCCAGCAGTGCAGCACCGTCGCCTATTGGCACTTCGCTGCTCGCTCTGGGCAGCAGCGTGCAATCAACCTTGGCCATCTGGGGGGTGGTAGGCGGCAAGCCCTGAAGCGTTGCGAGCCGGAATCTTGCGCTGGCGGCAGCGGCATCGAAAGCCGGGATCGTAGCTCTCGATGCTTCAAGCAGGCTGGCGGCTTGCGCGACCTCAAGGGGAGACACTTCCCCTGCCGACAATTGTTCGCGAACGGCCTTGAGATTGCGTTCCTGCGCATCGACAATCTTGTAGGCCACCGCCCCATTCTGACGCGCCGCACATAGATCGATGTAAGCGAGCACGGTATCTGCCGCCACGGCCACGCGCACACCATCCAGCGCGGCCGCTTGCGCCTGCGCGTCAGCGCGGGCGGCCAGCGCTCCCGCACGCAGCCGACCGAACAGATCGATATCCCAGCTTATGGTTGCTGCGGCATCATAATCACTGCTCGACACATTGGCTGCGCTTGGCTGCCCTGCAGGATTGTCGATCGCTGCGCTGCTTTCGAGGATCGGTTGCGGAAGTCGCGCTGCGTCCGCCTGCCGGGTCGCAGCGCGCGCTGCTTCGAGATTGGCAAAGGCTGCGCGAAGATCGGCATTAGCTGCGAGGCTCGCTTCAACAAGCGCATCGAGTTGGCTGTCATTGAAAAGCTGCCACCAGTTTTCCGGCAAGGGTCGGTCGATCACATGTTCGCCACGCGAAAAGGGAGGCGGAGCCTGGGTAAGGCCCGATGCGGGTGGCGCGCCTTGCTGGGAGACACAGCCGCTTGCCAGGAGTCCAGCAGTCATCAGGCACGCGTGAAGGATGGCCGTTTTCATATTGCTGCTCCCTTCATGCGAGCATCTTGGGGCGAGGGCTCGGCCGGCCCAGCCGCATCCTCGCCGTACCGAGCGTAGAGGGCAGGCATCAGGAAAAGATTGAGGAGCGTGGATGATACAAGTCCACCAAGAATGACGATCGCCATGGGATGTTCGATTTCATGGCCCGGCGCGTTCCCCGCCACGATCAGCGGCACAAGCGCAAGGCCCGCGCAGGCTGCAGTCATGAGGATGGGAACCAGCCGCTCTTCTGCTCCGCGCAGAACAAGCGATGGACCAAAAGCCTCTCCCTCATGAACACGCAAATGGTGATAATGCGACAGGAGCATGATGCCGTTGCGTGCCGCGATGCCGATGACGGTGACGAAGCCGACGAGTGATCCCAGCGACAAGAGGCTGCCGGTGAACGCCACCGCCACAACGCCACCGACCAGCGCGAAAGGAAGGCTGACCGCAACCAGCGCAGTGATCCGGTGAGAGCGGAACTCCATCCACACCAGCACCAATATCCCGACAAGACAGAATAGGCCGGTCGTCCAAAGTCGCTGGCGCGACTCCTTGAGTGCTGCATATTCGCCAAGGACCTTGGCATGATAGCCTTGAGCAAAGCGGGTCCTGGCCACGATGGACTCAACCGCCTGGGCGACTGTGCCCAGGTCCGCACCACTGACGTTGAGCGTCACATCGAGGCGTCGTTGACCATCCTCGCGCTTGATTTCATTGGGAGCAGGCACCACTGCCACGTCCGCCACATCGCGCAGGCGTACCGCACCGCCGTTGGGCGTCTGGATCATCAGATCAGCGAGGGCATGCATGTCGCCTCTGGTCGCTGCCTCTCCCCAGAGCGCCACGTCAAAGGCTTTCTGATCGCGGTAAATCTCGCCAAGCTTCTGTCCGGCAACGAGGGATTGTGCCTGGCGGCGCACCTCGCCCGGCGTCAGGCCGAAGGTTGCCAGATCGCCGCTGCGGGGACGGATGCGGATCTGCGGGACCAGAACCTGCTGCTCGACCTTGAGGTCCGCTACGCCTTCCACTCCGGCTACCTGTTGCTTGATCCGGTCCGCAGCAGCACGAAGCTCATTCTGATCGGGGCCAAAGATCCGCACCACAACCGTCGCGCTTGCACCGGACAGAACTTCCTTGATCCGTTCGCGCAGATAGGTGAGCACATCCCGGAAGAGCCCAGGATAGCCTTCTATCACCTCCTTGATCCTGGCCACGCTGCCGTCATAGTCCGCCTTCTCGTCGAGACTTATCCACAACTCGGTGAAGTTCGGGCCGACCACCTCGTCGGCCGCTTCCGCCCGCCCGATATGTGCGCCGAAATTACGGACGCCCGGGATCGCACGAAGCTCCTTGGAAACCCGGATGGTGATCCGATCCATGGCTTCGATGGAGGCTCCGGGTTTTTCGAGCCAGTGCATGAGGAAATCGGTTTCGCGGAATTCCGGCAGGAACTGATCCTTGAAAGTCGCATAGCCAACACCCGCCAGAAGCAGGCCCGCTCCGATCACGATCATAACCGCACGCGGTGCGGCAATGATACGAGGCAGCATTGCTCCATAACGCCCCTTGAGCGCTCGTACGAAACGCGTGTCACCTTCATGTTTGACCGGAGCATTGGGTAGCAGAAACAGGCAAAGGGCAGGGGTTACGACGAGCGCAACCAGCAGCGATGCTGCGATCGCCAGGACATAGGCAATGGCGAGCGGCTGGAAGAATGTGCCCGCGACCCCGCCCAGGAAGAAGATGGGGAGAAAGACCAACATCACGATCAGCGACGCGAAAACCACCGCAGAGCGCACCTCTAGCGACGCTGCCAGTACGACTTCGAATGGCGTCCTGGGATTATCGGCCTCGCGGTTGAGGCGGAGCCGCCGGGCAATATTCTCGACGTCGATGATGGCATCGTCGACGACCTCTCCAAGCGCGATCACCAGACCGGCAATAACCATGGTATTGATGGTCGCCCCGCTCCAGAGCAGGACGAGCCCGGCACCGAGCAACGACAGGGGAATGGCGACCAGACTGATAATCGCCTGCCGCCAGTCCCGGGTAAAAAGAAACAGAACGACCGCCACGAGGAAGCAACCAATCGCGAGTGCGCGGGTGAGATTGTCGATCGAGCGTTCGATGAAGGTCGCAGGTCGGAAGATGCTGCTGTCGACCTTGACGTCCTGCAAACCGGGCTTGAGCTCCTCCAGGGCAGCTTCGACCGAGCGCGTGAGTTCGAGAGTGTTGCCTGTCGGCTGCTTCTCTACGATGAGCATGATGCCTGGCCCATCATCAATGATCGCGTTCCCGATCGGCGCGGCATAGCTCTCGGTCACCCGGGCAACATCGCCTACGCGGATCGGTGCATCGCCGGTCAATTTGACGACAGTCCGAGCAAGGTCGTCGGCTGTTTGAACGGCGCTTGGCTGCTGCACCGCGAGGCGCTGATTGGCGTTGTCGACAAAGCCGCCGCCTCCCACCAGGACGGCATCACCGGTTGCCAGGCGCAGTTCGTTGAGAGTGACCCCAGCCGCACGTAGCTTGTCAGGGTCGACGAGAACCTGAAGCTGACGATCGCGCATGCCCCACATGGCGACATTGGCGACGCCAGGCACGAACATCAGCCTGGGTCGAATAGTCCAGCGAACCAGTTCGGACAGTTCCATCTGATCGAGCTTTTTCGAGGAAATGCCGATCTTCATGGCGCGGCTGGTCGACGAAAGCGGGGCCAGCATGATCGGAGGGCGTGCGGCAGCAGGCAGTCGAGCCTGTGCCTGGGTAACCCGCTCCTGCACCATCTGCCTTGCACGGAAGACATCCGCGCCGCGCTCCAGGAGAAGGACCACGGACGAAAGACCCAGGACCGACTTGGACCTCAGCGTGGCTATACCAGGCACGCCATTCACCTGGGTTTCGATCGGAACGGTAATGAGGCTTTCGACTTCCTCCGTCGAGAGCCCTGGCGCTTCGGTCTGAATCTCCACGATCGGCGGCGCAAATTCTGGAAAGACATCCAGCGGCACATCGGTCGATGCCCGCAGTCCGAGCACGACCAGGATAGCGGCAAGAACAAGAACGATGACGCGCTGCTGAAGTGCGCTGCGGACGAGCCAGGCGAGCATCAGTGCGCCACTCCGAATTCGGTGCCGAACAGTTCCATGGCGCCGACCGAAACTACCTGTGCTTCAGGCGCCAGGCCGCGGATGACGACAGCGCCATCCTGCCCGCTCGACAGGGCTTCGATGCGCTGCCGGATGAAATTGCCCGGCGCCGTCTGGAGATAGACCCATTCTCCGCCGTAAATGTCCCGCACGATCGCACTGGCTGGGACGGAAAGCCCTTCCTGGGTCTTGCCGAGGGGAAGTCGAATGCCGACGCGCTGTCCCACGCGCCAGAATTGGTCGCTATTATCGAGCGCATAATAGAGGTCGACCGTACCAGCTACTGCATTGGCCGACGGCGGGGCTTGAACCGGTGTCCCTTTGCGTCCTCCCTGCGTTGTTCCCAGGGGCGCGACGATGATGGATGCATTGCGGTTGATGGCAGCAACATCTGTGCCGGCGACGGAAACGCGGACCCAGAGACGTGACTGGTTGCCCAACGACGCAACCGCGGGCCCGAGCAAGCGTCGTTGCTCGATCGCAACCTGGGCCTGGGCCTGGGCTGTTGCGAGCGCTGCCGCAGCCTCGTCCCGCGCCCTGACGCTTCCAGCTTCTTCTGCAACGAGCCTGCTGGCGCGTTCCAGCGCAATGCGCGCGAGCCGAACCTGCGCGCGCGTCCGCTCGACCTCGCCGTCGGCGCTCGCCTGGCTGGCACCAATTTGTGCCAGATTGCTGAGAGCACCGGTGGGTACGCCACCAGTCCCATTGGGAACGACGATTTCGCCGCTCGTTTCTCGCGCCAGCGCAGCCGTTCCCGCACCAACCCTGGTCGTCTCGATGCCGAGCCTTTTTACAGCTTCGGGCTTCAGCGTCAGCCTGACCAGTTCGGTCTCATGCGCGACAACCTCACCATGGGATGGAGGCGAAGAAGACTGCTTGCCCTGCTGACTGCAGGCGCCGAGCATTACGAGCGCGCTCAATGGCAGAAATAGGAGAGAGGTCGTTCGGATCATGCTGCTCACCGATAAATGGATCGGTTCGAGCCCTATCGAACTTGTCTGGCGTCCAAATCTCGCCAACTATACCATTTGTCCATCTTTGCTGGAAAAGTGGCTACAGCCGTTAGCGTCCGCGCTCGTGGTGTAATTTCCGGTGTAGATTGAGGTGATCGCATGGGGTTGGGCATGCCCAACCCCATGCGATTTCGAACTCGGTGGCCACCGGGCTCATCGGTAAGGTGGAGTTACCACACGTCACACGC
>NZ_JBSXOQ010000034.1:0-5591 GCF_056859495.1 Sphingobium sp. L-44
CCGCAGCGCTCAATGCCTCATATCGGTCCGAAAGATCGAAGAAACCCGGCTGCCCTGCCATCATCGCCTCCGCTATCGCGCAAAGGCAGTGAATCACTTCAGGCCCTCAGGCGCCACGGGTTTTTCGAGGTGTCCAACTTCAATTCCCTACCTCACAAACGGCGGTAAGCTTCCACCATCTATACCGAAGGCGAACAATTCGGGAACGATGAAAGCGCCGTTGATGGAAAATTATCACAACAGACACGAATGATGCAGCCCGTTGCTCCGACTTTTTCGGTGCCTATTGGGTACTCAGATGGAGGATGTCGCGCGCTACGGTGGCATAAATGCCATCAAGATGCTGTTTTATCAGGGTTAAAATGGTGAGTCCAGCTGGGTTCGAACCAGCGACCTACTGATTAAAAGTCAGTTGCTCTACCGACTGAGCTATGGACCCCCTGTCGAGACCGCTCGCACTAGTGGCGTGCGGGCGGCTGGTCAACCTCTTGTGGCACGATGATAGGATGCTTTTCGCAAAAGCGCATGGAGATGCCGCACGCTGTGCCCGGAAGGCGGGCATTTCCAGTCGGGCGCGATGGCGCCGAGCGGGCGCAGGACGAAGTCGCGCTCGGCAAAGGCAGGGTGGGGGATCAGAAGATCGCGGCTGCGCCAGCGGCCGCCCGACCAGAGGATGATGTCGATGTCGAGCCGGCGCGCACCCCAGCGCTGGAAACGGCGGCGGCCAAGGCCGGTCTCGATGTCCTGCAGTGCGGCCAGCATGGCGGGCGGGGGCAGGGCGCTGTCGACCAGCAGCGCGGCATTGGCGAAGCGGCGGCGCGAGGGGCCGAGCGGCGGCGTCTCGATCGTCCGCGACAGGGCAAAGACATCGCCGAGCGCCTCGATCCGGCGCACCGCCTCCGCCAGCAGGCGCGGCGGCGTCAGCCGGGCGGAGAGCGGCCGGTTCGACCCGATCGAGAGCGCATAAAGGTGGCGGCTTGTGTCCGGCATGGTGCAGCGCCTATCTGAGCGCCATGATCCTGCAAAGCCCCCTATCAAGTGAACCGCCCCGCGACTGCCCACTCTGCCCCCGCCTGGTCGCGCTGCGTGCGGAATGCCGGGCGGACCATCCCGACTGGTGGAACGCGCCGGTGCCCGCCTTTGGCGACCCGATGGCGCGGATCGGCATCATCGGTCTGGCGCCGGGCAAGCAGGGCGCGAACCGCACCGGCCGGCCCTTTACCGGCGATGTCGCGGGCGAGCTGTTCTTCGCCACGCTCAAGAAGTTCGGTCTGGCGCAGGGCAATTATGAGGCGCGGGTCGATGACGGGCTGGAACTGCGCGACGCGATCATCATCAATTCGGTCCGCTGCCTGCCGCCGCAGAACAAGCCGGTGCCGGCAGAGGTGCATGCCTGTCGGCCGTTCCTGGCCGATGGCGTGGCGCAACTGCCGAACGCGCGGACCTTCGTGGCGCTGGGCGAGATCGCGCATCAGTCGGCGGTGAAGGTGCTTGGCGGCAAGCTGCCCAAGGCGCGCTTCGCCCATGGGGCGGAGCATCGCATGCCCGACGGGCGGATGCTGATCGATAGCTATCATTGTTCGCGCTACAACCAGAATACCAACCGGCTGACGGCGGAGATGTTCGAGGGGGTGTTTGCGCGGGCGGTCGAACTGGCGGGGCTGACGTCCGCCAATTAGAGCATTTTCGAAGCAGATGGCATCATCTGCTGGCTCGGAAAATGCGGAAAACAAAAAGGCAAACAGAGCATGATCCGATCCAGTATGAACGGATCATGCTCTAGGCGCGGTGCGGGCCGAACAGGATGATGCCGGCGCCGACCAGGCTGAGCGCCACGCCGGCCATGTCCCAGCGGTCCGGCCGTACGCCCTCCACCAGCCAGAGCCAGAGCAGCGCCGAACTGATATAGACGCCGCCATAGGCCGCATAGGCGCGCCCGGCCGCCGCCGCGTCGACCAGGGTCAGCAGCCAGGCGAAGAGCAGCAGCGAGCCCGTTCCGGGGATCAGCCACAGTATCGACTTGTCCATCCGCAGCCACGCCCAGAAGGCGAAGCAGCCGGCGATCTCGGCCAGGGCGGCGGCGATATAGACCATGATCGACGGCATCAGCCGATCCGGGCCGGGTTGCGGCGCGCCATCAGATATCCTGCGCGATGCGGCCGTAAAGTTCGGGGCGGCGATCACGGAAGAAGCCCATGCCGGCGCGGTGGATCTTCGCCTTGGCAAGGTCCAGCGTGGCGACAAGCGCGCCATTGTCCCTGGCGTCGGACTCCGCGAGATAATCGCCCCATTCATCGCTGATGAAGCTGTGGCCGTAGAATTTCTGGCCCTCTTCCTCGCCGATGCGGTTGGCGGCGATCACCGGCATGCAGTTGCTGACCGCATGGCCGATCATCGCGCGGCGCCACATGCGGCTGGTGTCCAACTCCGCATCATAGGGTTCGGAGCCGATCGCGGTCGGGTAGAACAGCATTTCCGCGCCCATCAGCGCCATGCAGCGCGCGGTTTCGGGATACCATTGGTCCCAGCAGATGCCGACGCCCACGGTGCCATATTTGGTCGGCCACACCTTGAAGCCGGTATTGCCGGGGCGGAAATAATATTTTTCCTCATAGCCCGGACCGTCGGGGATATGGCTCTTGCGATAGACACCCATGATCTCGCCCTCATCATCGATCATGGCGAGCGAGTTGTAATAATGATGGCCGTCCCGCTCGAAATAGCTGGTCGGGATATAGACGCCCAGATCCTTGGCCAGCTCGCGCATTTCCTGCACGGCGGGGTGCTGGTCGGTTGGCTGGGCGCGGTCGAACAGGGCTTCGTCCTCGACCCGGCAGAAATAATGGCCCTCGAACAGTTCGGGGGGCAGGATGATCTTCGCGCCGCGGGCAGCGGCCTTGGTCACATGATCGGCGACCATGGCGATATTGTCGGCCATGTCGTCCGAAAAGGCGAGCTGCAGGGCGGCGACGGTCACGCGGGTCATTCATCACTCCATGATGGGTTCGCCGCGCGATATAGGGGCTATGGCGCCGCCGCGCTACCGGGAAGCGCCTATAGCAGGGACGCCGATTGCTTGAGCACCATGGAGCACATCTTGCCCTTGGCATCGCCCTTCAGGCTGTCGAGCGAAATGTCCTTCTTGCCGGCATGGATGATGCCGGTCTCGCCGGACTTGAAGGCGCCCGAGCCCTTCACGCCCGGTTTCTTGTTCAGTTTGTCCAGCACGGCATTGGCGCTGGTCGCATCAACGAGCCGGTTCTTGACGCAATAGCCCAGCACGCCGGCGGCATTGTCGGCGCCCATGCCGATGATGCTGGGCAATTGGGCGGTGCCGGCGCTCGCGCCCAGCAGGATCAGCGAAGTGGCAAGGATCGGACGAAACATGGGGCAATGCTCCTGAAGCCGGGCGATGCTGCGTCGCCCGGCCCGGAAATTGCGCCCGCATGCGCATCCCCGCAACGGGGGACTAACCCTTAGACCAGCGAGGGCATTTGCTGGCTGCAGCAGTGGAAGCTGCCGCCGCCCGACAGGATCGCGTCGCTGCGCAGGCCGATGATCTGGCGCCCCGGAAAGAAGGGCGCGAAGGCGTCGAGCGCCGCCTGATCATTGGGCTGGCCATAGATGGGGACGATGACGGCGGCGTTGCCGACATAGAAATTCATGTAGCTGGCCGGGATCGCCTCACCATCGACCAGCACCAGGCCGGGCGAAGGGATGTCGACCACCTCCACGCCATGCGCCTTGGCGCGGGCGCGGGCGTCGGCATAAATGGCCGTATTGGGATCGTCCGGCGTGGTCGCGATCGGCAGCGCCAGCTTGCCCGGCGCGACGAAGCGGGCGAGATTGTCGACATGGCCGTCCGTATGGTCGTTGAGCAGGCCATCGCCCAGCCACAGCATGTCGGACAGGCCGAGCGCGCCGGCCAGCAACGTCTCGATCTTGCCGCGATCAAGGTCCGGGTTGCGGTTGGGATTGAGCAGGCATTGCTCGGTGGTGACGAACAGGCCGGTGCCGTCGGTGTCGATCGCGCCACCCTCGAACACCCAATTCTGGGTCGAGGTCGCCATGCCGGTGGTCGCGGCCAGACGCGCGCCGATATCCTCGTCACCGGGCATCTGATATTTGCCGCCCCAGCCGTTGAAGCCGAAATCGACCAATGCGCGGTCTCCAGCGCCGTTCAGCACGGCGATCGGCGCGGTGTCGCGCAGCCATACGTCGCCCAGCCTGTGGACGGCGATGGTGACGCCCGGCGCGACCAGCGCACGCGCAGCGTCGGCATCCGCCTCATTGGCGACGACCAGCCGCACCTCCTCGCCCTTGCCATCGGCGTGGAGCGCACTGGCGAAATCGGCGATCTGGCGACGCGCGCCGTCAAAGGCGCCGGGCCATTCGTCCGGGTTGGTCGGGAAGCCGATCCAGGTCCAGTCGTGCGGCGCCCATTCGGCAGGCATGCGAAAAGTCATAGATTTGTCCTTGCCCGGCGCGCTGGCCGGTCCGAGATAGCGGGAGAGATGTTGCGCGCTCCATAGCGCAGGGTCGCGGGTCTGGACAGAGGGTGTAGCGGGTGAAGAAGAGCGTATCGATCATGCTGGCGGCGCTGATGCTGGGCGGGGCACCGCTGGCAAAGGCGGCGGACCTGCCCGAATGGCTGACCGGCGAATGGCAGCAGGAACGGGGCGACCGCTGGACCGAGGAACTCTGGTCGCTGCCGCGCGGCGGGGTGATGATCGGCATGGGCCGCAGCGGGCGGGGCGAAAGCCTGCAAAGCTGGGAGGTGATGCGGATCGTGCGCGCGGCGGACGGAACGCTGACGCTGCATGCCGCGCCGGAGGGCGGCAAGGAGACGATCTTCCCCGTGCTGGAGCAGGGCGTGCGCGACATCAGCTTCGCCAATCCCGACCATGATTACCCCCAACGCATCCGCTACTGGCGCGAAGGCCGCCTGCTGATGGCCGAAACCGCGATGATGGACGGCAGCAACGCCCAGAACTGGACCTACGCCCCGGCGGGGCAGTGAGGGGGAGCATTTTTGGGCGTAGAGAAGCTCACCGGCACCTCTTGATCGCGGCGCTTCCTGCATTCGCTAAAAGAATGGCATGATCAAGCGAGGCGAATTTATCTTGGTAACCGCAACGGCCGCGTTGACTGTCATCGCTGTTCTTACTCGTGGTCCGCTCGGTCGAACTCGACCTCACCTAGGGCCAATCGACATTCAGCCCCGACGGCCTGCAAATGGCGGTTTTCCGTGATTCCGGTGCTCACGTACTTTAAGTACGCTGCGCTTCGGGGCACGGAAAACCACCATTTTCGTCACGTCATCATCTGAATGTCGATCGCCCCTAGTACATGGTTTTCCTTCGACGGAACGCCTCTGACGTTCTCCTAGGCTCTATGACGAGTGTGGTGTGTCCCTTAAGGAAACGACTGTGGGGCGGGAGTTGAAGAAGCGTAAGCGCTAAAACACTCCCACAGGGGAGCGCTCAGGCGGCCTGATCGATGACGGGGCTGGCGGTGGCGCGACTATCTACCCAGTTGTAGGGGAGCAGATCATCGATGGGATCTGTGTCGCCGCACAGGACGATGCGTGC
>NZ_JBSXOQ010000035.1:0-9092 GCF_056859495.1 Sphingobium sp. L-44
GTGTGACGTGTGGTAACTCCACCTTACCGATGAGCCCGGTGGCCACCGAGTTCGAAATCGCATGGGGTTGGGCATGCCCAACCCCATGCGATCACCTCAATCTACACCGGAAATTACACCACGAGCGCGGACGCTAACAATCCCAAGGTCCGCATCGATCGGATCACGGGCATGATCAGCGTGTCGGGCAAGGCGGGTGATTTCGCCGGGCGCTGCCAGAAATATGATCCGAATACCGTTGAGCGCGCATTCTGACGAGCATCGAGCGCCGCTGTCTGGCCGTTATGGGGGGAACATGGGAATGAAAAAGTGGATCGCCGCTGCGGTGGCTGTGGTCGTGATTGTGGGCGGGATATACCTCGGATCGCCCTATTACGCTATGCATTCACTGCGCACTGCCGCTCTCGAAGCAGATACCGATAAGCTGGAGGCCAGAGTCGACTTCCCGGCCGTCAGGGAAAGCCTGAAGTCGCAGATGTCGGCGGCAATAATGGCGAAGATGCAGAGTGATCCCGAGATGAGGGATAACCCGTTTGCGGCGCTAGGCGCTTTGATGATCCCAGCCATGATTGACCGTATGATCGACAGCTTTGTGACGCCGGATGGTATCGCTGCGCTGGTGAGGGGGCAGAAGCCGACCGAGAAGGAGAAGGTTGAGCAGAACCCCGATATCGAAAGCACCAGTGCCTATGTGAATCTCGATCGCTTCCGAGTCCGCCTGCACAACAAGAAACTCGATGAAGAAGGGCCGTCGTTCCTGTTAGAGCGCCGTGGCTTTGCGTCATGGAAGCTGATCAAGCTGGAGATGCCCGCTGATCTGTTCGAGGACAAGAAATAGGTAGGTGGGGTTGGAACGGCCATGAGCATCATGCTCATGGCCGTTCATCTCAAAGTTCGTCATGCAGCTAGCAAAATCGGTGCACCATCATCCCCGTCATTGCCGCCTTTTTTCCGGCGCAGCAGGTTCCCCTCGGCAAACATCAGCTTGTCGAGCAAACGACGTTCGATGAAGTCATCGGTGGCGATCGCGGCTTCGGACATGATGCCGTCACCGGCGCGGAACCGGGCAATCAGTCGGTCACGCGCAGCAATGAAATCCGGCCTTTCCCGCTCATCTTCCATGGCTCGATCGCAGGCCGCATAATAGGCGGGATAATCATGCCTGCCCTCATGGACGAATAGGCTACCGAGCTTCTTTCTCCCCGTTCCGCCGCTGCGGACCCAGTCTCGATAGCGGGCAGATCGCGTGGCAAGCTTATCCCAGATATAGACCCGAGTGGTCGGCTGCGCGAAAGTTGCGATCTTGCTCGCCGCTGACGTTTCCTGCGTGCTGCGTTCAACGAGTGGAGCGAGACGCGCACTCAGAGCCGGTATCGCCGTCAACGGAGTAAACTCACTTGCCTCGCTCGTGTCCCGGATTGCTTCGGCCGCAGCGTCGACGTCCCAAGTGCGGAACATGGTCAATTGGAATGTGACAAGGAAGCGGTGTGCCTGTTCGGCTGTTACCGGACCACCATAGCGCCCCTGAAAGAGCATCAGCCAGTGCGTGTCAGGCTGGTTGCGGCCAATCTTCAGGTCATGCGGGCCGCACCATTTGATCACGTCAGCCTCGGCGGCGGCTAGCAGTTCTTTCCGGTATGCTTCCAGCAAATTAGCCTCCATAAACTTTGCTGGCGGGAGGATATTGGTATGGAATAAAAAGGAAATCCGGGAATTTTCCCACCGTTGTTGTTGACGATTTGTTATGGAATTGTCTCAGGTAAAAGCAGACCTGCATCTACAAGCGTCTTCGATCCAAAGATGCTCAGCACGAACTGAAAACCTGAAGCGGTCAGCCGCAATGTCTCGCGCGTCACGATGTCCTCATGGACCTCAATCATGCCGTTCGATACCATGTCTCGGCCGACCCCATTTTCGATAATGTATTCCACACCCTCAACATGCAGCCTCCGGGGAAGAAGGCATCCTGCCTCCAGCATAATGCCATTAGCGAGGGCTGTCGCTACTACTGCCCCAGCTTGCCGGGGCTTCATGCCAATCGTGTCGTCGTTTTTCCACAGACCGGCCGCCCGAGAGAATGTAGCTACGGGTTTGATTGGGACTGACTTTACTGGTGTCAGTTTCTGGAACCATTTGTTGATCAGATTGCGGTCTGGATCATCTGCTTCACCCCAAAGCGAATCTCGCCGCCGCTGCCTGCTTTCCTCTGATGGGTTTGATGCGCCTTCCCCGCCATCAGTCTGGTTGGTCAGCGGGCCACGCCGAAGGTCATGGCGACCAATCTCAGTGATGAGGGCACGTTCGCGCGAATGAGCAGAGAGTTCATCGGGGTAGGAGCTATCGATCCGATATTGAACTGCACCCCCCTTTCGGTGGAGACTCCGGATGACATTCAGTTTGTGAGTCAGAAGCCGTGTGTTGCGGGCTTCGGCTTCATGGTGAAGGCAACGGAGTTTGACACCCTTCCCGACATAGAATGGCTCCCCATCGGGGCGGCAAAGAACATAAACATAATGGGGCTGATGATCGCGCAGAACGCTGCGAACCCCGACAGCATCGCAAAGAAAGTTCAACTTTTCTCCACTTCATCGTCATGCTGTGCGACGAACGCCGATACGCTCCCATACTCCTCTTTCACCCGCGTTTGCACCTTGCACATCATATCCGATCCTCGCTCGGGCCAGCCGTGGTTCTCAAACATGGCAAGAAAGCTGCCGTATCGCTCCGAAGCGATACGCGAGATTGCCTTCGCATCGCCGCCCGGTTTGAAATTCGACATGTTGTTCTCCGTTTCATCCCGGCACGAAAGACATTGTTTCTGACCTCTGATAAAGTTGGGCCAGCTCCGTATGACCGACACGAAACTGGCTGCGCCGCTTGATCGCAGGTGCTGCCGAAGACGCATTTTCCATTTTCACCGCCGGATCATAATATATCACACCGGCGGCGAACGCTTTCAGAAACAGCAGAAAATCGGTCTGCTCGCAAAGTAAGATGCGCGGACCGAAGCTATATTCTGGCGGCGGTGTGTGGAACAATGACGGCACATAGGCTGCCTGCGCATGCTTACGATTCCAGTGAGCCATCAGGCCCTTGAAGGTCCATGAGGCAGCGATGACATCCTGATCATCGACAAGCGTCATACCGCCATCAAGGTCAACGATCTTCCCGCTCGTGCTGTCATAACCTTCCATAGTCATTCGCAAGCCGGTGAGATGATTAGCTTGGCGCTGGCAATCATAACGACCGCCAAAATTGAGCCGATCTGGTTTCCCTGACTGATCCGGATACCCAAATTTCCTGAGGAATTCAGCGACCCCGTCGGTCCGGTATATTCCTCCGGTGGGTTCAGGGGTCATAAGCGTGACAGGAGACTTTGGTCGATAGGTTATGAAATCGCCCACGCCATATTGCTTCACTTCCCACCCCATAAAGTCGGGCTCTGCGCAGCCGTTGGGGGTGATGCCCAGTTCAGCTTCCAGCGTATATCCGCCGCCATTTCGGGCCGCATAGGGGGCCTTTACCCCATTGGCAGCTAACTTCTGGGACATAATCCATTGAAGCTCGTATATCCGACGTAATTCATTGAGCAGGATTGTTTTGGGACTTTCCTGTTGCGCGAGCGTCAGCGGAAGTTCGAGGAAGACCCCTATCGTGGGCCATTCTCGCGCATTGAGTTCGACAGTCACGGGATGATCCGCGTCTGCGGCATAACCCATCACCTCACCTTGAGGAGCGACTCCCAATATCAGCACGCGGCCTTCATCGCGCACTCGCATGATCCCTGACGGAGCGCCACGGCATCCGAGCAGAAACCCGGACATGCGGACTTCAGGATATTTTGGATAGAGGATCAGTCCGGTGTTCGGCGCATGATGTCTGCCGTCATCGTCGATCCAGTAGAAATCGACCGCTGCCTTTGCCCGATCCCGGACCGCTCCAGCGATTTCGGCTCCATCGGTGTAGATGTTCCCGTGAGGGATTATGTTCAGGGCCGAAAAGTCGCCTCCCAGATAAACCTGATTCTTGGAGTTGTCGTTGGGGGCCAGTTTCTTTGCGTAGATGCGGGATGCGCCGTTGTGACGCATCAGGTCCAGCAACTGCCCAAGTGATCCGACCAATTATCCGCCCCTGATGGTGATAGCCTGCTCGTCAGACTGTATCCATGCGATAAGACGTTGCATAGCCGTCGGAAATTCTATTCTGGCTTTGCCTTTCAGAGCGCACTCCCAGATGATCGCTACACGCCAACCGGCTGCCTTAAGGCTCGCAATAGCCCACTCATCATTCTCGACATTACGGGCGATCTTGGTGTGCCAGAACTCCTCGCGTGTGGCAGGCCATTTAAACAGGTGGCAATCATGCTGATGCCAGAAGCAGCCATTTACGAAGATCACCGCCCGGAAACGCGGAAACACCAGATCGGGTTTGCCGGGCAGGTCCTTTACATGCAGCCGATATCGAAGCCCGGCTGCATGTAACGCCTTTCTGATCTGTAATTCCGGTTTGGTATGGCTGCCCTTGATTGCAGCCATATTCCGGCTGCGGGTCACGGCATCATGGACGTCCACCAAGCCTCAGGCGGCTTTGCGCTGATCGCCTGCTTCCACAAGCGTCTGGATATGGGGCTGCATAATCCGGGCTACGGCTTCAAAGACCGGCACGGCCACGGAGTTGCCGAATTGCTTATATGCCTGCGTATCGGAAACCGGGATTTTGAAGTCATCTCCGTAACCCATCAGGCGCGCACATTCACGGGGAGTCAGCCTGCGGGGATTTTTCCCTTTGCCCTGACTGACAAGGATTTCGGAGCCATCCTTATAGTATCGGGCAGACAGTGTCCGGGTGACATCGTTCGGGGTGACGAGACCAAAGCCGAAGCCATTACCGGCAGCCTTGTGTTTGTCCGCATAGCCCTGAAGATATTGCCAGAGCTTATCCGTCAGAGTGTATTTGCCGTTCACGGCAGCGTTCGTCCCAAGCGTGAAGGCGGCTTCGGGCTTCTCCGACGCATCTTCGGGATGCAGGATGGCTTTCAGGCGGACACTGCCCTTCGCAGGGAGCTTCAGATCATCCCACGAGAATGGGACATCTTCCCTGAAGCCAACGATAACGATTCGCTCCCGATGCTGCGGGAGGAAATGCTGGGCATCAATGACTTTATGCCAGACTTTATAGCCCAGTTCCTCCGTGAGCGTCTTCAGGATCACCTGAAAAGTGCGCCCCTTGTCGTGGCTGGTGAGGTTTTTGACATTCTCGAGCAAGAATGCCGAGGGGTGCTTCGCTTTCAGAATGCGTGCCACATCGAAGAACAAAGTTCCCTGAGTTTCATCCGCAAAGCCGTGGGAGCGGCCGAGAGAATTCTTCTTGGAAACACCGGCGATCGAGAAAGGCTGGCAGGGAAAACCTGCGAGCAAAACGTCATGATCGGGAATGTCATCTGCGCCGATTGTAGTGATGTCGCCGTGAGGTGGGTGATTGTCGCGAAAATTGGCGGCATAGGTCTGCTGGGAAAACTTGTTCCATTCAGACGTGAAAACGCAATGGCCGCCGATCGCATCGAATCCCTTGCGAATGCCGCCAATACCGGCGAACAGGTCGATGAAATTGAAGCGACTTGTAGATGGCGCTGGCGCGACAGATGCCATTGATTTCAACAGGCCGACCGCAGCTTCACGTGGTTTTCCATCACCGGCCTCCCAGCGCTGGACCTGACGGGCGCTATACCCTGTCATGAGCGCGACATCGTCGATCGAAAGACCGGCGCGGATGCGAAGGGCGGCGAATTCGTTGATCATGAAACCTCTGGGACAATTTTCGACACCATGTCATAAAGCTGCCCAGAAAGGCAAGTGCCTCTCTCGCAAATATTCTCTATTTGTTCCATATCTCATGCATCTTCGCGCCGCAACGACTGGTAGAGCGAAATTCACCAGAACGGCTAAGCTGATTGCCGAGACACCCCTTGCCCGGCCACAAAAAGGGCAAATTCAGCCGACCTGAATGGGGACAAAAACGTATAAATTGCTGTCAGCCTCCGAGCGATAAATGACAAGCTCAGCAGCGTCGTTCCCGGCGGCGATTTGCAGCCAGACGGGCGGCGA
Source organism: Sphingobium sp. L-44 (assembly GCF_056859495.1). Classification (NCBI taxonomy): domain Bacteria; kingdom Pseudomonadati; phylum Pseudomonadota; class Alphaproteobacteria; order Sphingomonadales; family Sphingobiaceae; genus Sphingobium; species Sphingobium sp. L-44. The sequence goes on from NZ_JBSXOQ010000035.1 coordinate 6,105, forward strand.
GCCGGGTTCTGGCTGGATATAATCCGGTGATGCTGACACGATCTCCATCATGTCTCCCGGCATCGGCATCAGGTGCATCTGACTGGTTGCATGCAACCGTTGCAGAAACGGCGCGACATCGTGTTGCCTCCGTATGCGGTCGGTAACCTGTGCCAGTTCGGTCTCTACGCTCATATCGCGGGCAGATACACGAATGGTTTCACCGGCGGCAATGCCTGACTGCGGCGGAAGCCTGAACTGTCGCTGTGAGCCCTCGCTGAATGGTGTCATCGATGCCCCTGTGCACGGACAACCTCGGAGGAAATTCGGGAGAAAAGCTCGACCGGATCAGTTTCCAATGCCTGCGCAATGTCCAAAAGAACCAGCACGTCCACCCCTTGGTGGCTCCCCTCAATCTTGCTGATGTAACTCTGGGTTTTGCCAATCCGCTCAGCGAGCACGGCTTGATGCAGCCCGACGCGTTCTCGGGCTTCCCGAATAATACGGGCGATGATCCGTCGTTCTTCAGAATAAGCTGGTCCTGCCACCAAGTCCGGCTAATCGCGGCTTGCGTGTATTCCATTTTGGAATATAAATGCCGTGGATTTTCAGGGGGGTATCGATGGAAGGTCTTCGTCCTTTTTCGCGCATTTTTGATTTTTCTGGCCGTTCGGGTCGCGCGGAATTTTGGCAATTCCACGCGCTGATGTGGTCCGCCATGGTTGCGGCTTCTTTGGTCGAGTATGTGATTGGCGACCGCATCGGAATTCTCACCGGCCTGATCGGGTTGGTATGCGCGATTCCCCAGATTTCCGTCACTGTCCGGCGCTATCACGATACGGGGCGTTCGGGGCAGATGCTGGCCTTCTATGCGGTTCTGGCCGTCGTCGGCATTTTCCTGATTGCGAACGCCGAGACTGCTCAGGGGGCTTTCAAAGGCTATGGTGTAATCCTAGTGGGTGTCGGCTATACCCTTTACGTTGCTGTCAAGCGCGGCGATGAAGGCGAAAACGCATACGGCTATCCGGATGGTGTCGAAATGCTCGAAGCTCCCCGTTCTCAGTATCCGGTTAACGATCACGCGTCGGGATGGACGCCGCCCGCTCAGGCGTCCTCCGCCGACGATACGATGACCCGCATCGAGCGGCTCGGATCGCTTCGTGACCGTGGGTTGCTATCCGAAGACGAGTTCCTCAGCCAGAAAGCAGCGATCTTGGCGCAAGGCTGATCGATGAAATGGCCTTGCACGCCGCTTTTGTTTCTGGGGATGGCCGCCTGTGTTGATGAGCCAATCCGGGACTGCGATGGCATTGAGCAGGAGGTCGTCGCGATGGAGCAGGGCCTGTTGAAGATCACCGGAGCGCGAGAAACATCGCGCTCCCCCAAGGATTTGGTCTGCCATGGCACTGCGATCTACAAAAACAACGTCGAAATCGAGATGCGATACCGCGTCTATATCGACGAAGATGGCGAGGAAATGATCGCCTACGATACGGACGAGGCGGATGCTGCGCGTGAAGCTGCTGAGCAACGGCAAGCTGAGCAACAGATGAAGGCCGCCGTCGATGACGCTATTCAGGATTTTGATCCGCACATGCGGGACAATTTGCCACCGGGTGCATGGGATCGAATGCGCAATGGTGGCGGCCCCACATCCTATTGATCGCGCCGCTTCTGTATGGCCGCTCGTGGCCCGCTCCAGCAGAACAGCATCAAGAAATCCTCGACCTCATCCATTGGATCGCCCTTTGCGAGGCGGCGCTCGATGATGGCTGGGGCCTTACGCTCCAACAGGTTGGTGAAGAAATTTCGTGAATTATCATTTTCCATGAAGTATTTAGCGCAGGAACGCGAACCGATGAAGGCTGTCCTCATGACAATATGAACCTGCTTGAAGGGAGATATTGTTATGGAGTCCATCGAGCCGATCTCGGGGTGGATGTTGAACCGCATCGTCGCGTTGGACAGTGTCCGGCCGGGCTTCGCCGGATACATGCTGCGTGCCGGTGTAGAGCGCCGTCAGGTGGTCGCGGCGTTCTTGGCCACGGCGAAACCGACCGACCATGGCAATGAGGAAATCGCGCGTATCCTCATGAAGGATCGACACCACGCGATCCTCCTTATGGCCTATGATCATGTCCCGGCCGGTTTTCGGAGTGCTCTGGCAAAGTGTGGCGCGCAACCTCATGATCGAGAATTCTACCCGCGTCTTTGGAGCATTCTGAACGGCGGGCCGCGCCACGCTATCACCGCCGTTCAGAGCGCGCCCACGTTGGGCCCCGATCGCCTTTCGATCATCACAAGCCTCCCTGTCGATCTGTCCGACAGTCGGATCAGCGCGAAGATCAAGGACAAGGCGCAGGCTGCCGACATCGTCCTTGCCGTCGATCTGCTGGAGCGGCGCGGGCTCGATCGGACCAAAATTGTCGAGGCGCTCCGTCGGTCAACCAAGCTTGCCGATACGATCAAGCGGTGGTCCTTTCGGATGCCTTTTCCGGCGGGTCCGATCCGAGCCTGTGACGGCTATCGGCCAATTATCGATGGTCTGGATTTGGCCGCAACCGCCAAACGCTACCGCAACTGTAGCCGCCGCTACTTCACCGCGCTGCTGTCTGCCGAACATGCATTTGGCGAATTCCAGCATGATGGGCAGAACGTATTGATCTCTTACGATCGCAGTCAGGGCTATTGGCTGATTGAGGGCGTTTATGGTCATCGCAATGGCAACGTTCCTGCTGGCGTCTCTGATGCCGCCTATGCCTTCGCCGCTAGGAATGGCATCATGACCCGTCGAATGGTCGACCGGAGCGATAATGCAATGGAGGCGCTGCGCCGGTTGTCCCGCCATTATGCGGACTGGGATATCTAAGAGGCTGTGTCAGAACGCTGACGTAACGGTGGACGGCCGAGTTTCGATGTGATTCCGAGGGGTTGCGACACCAACCTTGGAAGCCATCATGTGGAACCCGACCGCCCGCGCGCATCATAGCCGCGCACAGCTTCGCTATG
>NZ_JBSXOQ010000036.1:0-36199 GCF_056859495.1 Sphingobium sp. L-44
CGCGCGTCGCACCATATCGGGCTGCTGCGGACGCACCCGCGGATCGACATTCTGTCCCCAATAGCTGTAGGGCCAGCCATAAAAGGCCCCGGGACGAACCGAAGTCATATAATCGGGCACCAGTTGCGGTCCGAGCTCATCGCGTTCGTTCACCACGGCCCAGAGCCGGCGCGTCTGCGGCTCAACGGCAAGTGCTGTCGGATTGCGGATGCCCGAGGCATAGGTGCGATGCATGCCGGACTGGCGATCGACCTCCCAGATGACGGCACGATCTTCCTCCACCGCCATGCCGCGTTCGCCGACATTGCTGTTGGAGCCGATACCGACATAGAGTTTCGATCCGTCCGGGCCAGCTGCCAGCGACTTGGTCCAGTGATGATTGATGCGCGAGGGCAAGCTGGTCACCTCGACGCCCGGTATGGTGATGCGCGTCTCGCCCTCGCGATAGGGAAAGCGCAGCAGCGCGTCCTGTGTCGCGACATAGAGCTGGCCCTCGACCAGGGCGAGGCCATAGGGCGCATTCAATCCGGTGATGAGCGCACTGCGCAATTCGGCGCGGCCATCGCCATCGGCATCGCGCAGCAGGGTGACGCGATTGCCACCCTTGACCGAGGTCTTCCCCATGGCCTTGATCTGGGTCGCGATGACATCCTTGGGCCTCAGGGCAGGGGCCGAACCGCCCGACCCTTCCGCCACCAGGATGTCGCCATTGGGCAGCACCAGCATCTGGCGGGGAATGGCGAGCCCCGTGGCAAAGGCCGTCACGCTAAAGCCGGCCGGCGCCGACGGCTTCTCATTCCCCCAGCCAGCGGGCGTCGCGATTTTCATCGGCGGCAGCAATGTCTGGCGCTGATCGGGCAGGTCCGGCTGCGCACCGGTCTGGTCAAGGCCAGGCTGGCTGCGCCCGCAGGCGGCAAGGGCCAGGAGACTGGCGCCCAGGATGAGGGCACGCACGGTCATGGCCGAACCTCCCGATAACCCGCGAAGGCCGTCCAGCCCGCGGAAAGGGCAGCCAGGCTGCTGAGGATGGAGAGGATAAGGCCAATGGTCCCGACCGAACTCCAGCCGTCGCGGCTATGCTGGAAGGCGTTTATGAGCCCGCAGGCCCACATCAGCGCCAACAGCAGCAGATAAAGGCCATGCTGCCGACGTGCCGGTCCTTTGGCGCGCGCCAGCGCGATCAAGGCCCATAGCAGTACCAGGCCGCCGCCAATCAGTGCGCCGGTGATCAGCCAGGCCGAAAAATTGCTCCACTGGATTTCCGCGCTGTTGAGATAGGTGATGTCCGACAGCAGGGCAGCGGGAAACAGGGCAACCGGCCAGGCGAGCAGCAGGCCGTGAAGCGGATGGAGCAAGGGCCGGGTGCGCGGCCGGGCGCTGGGCAAGACATGTCTCCTTGTCGAAGAATGATCCCTCGCCAATGCGCCGGATGGCTTTTGGTTTCGCCGACACCGGCAATTCATCCACTTGTTACGAAACAGAAATGTTTGAACCTGATGCCGCTTCGCGTGTTGGCACGAAAGACGCTGCACACCGGATGCGGCGCGAAAGGGGTGACGCGGGCGCAATGCGCAATCCATGGCTCTGGACCATTTTACTGCTCGGCCTTGGCGCCTGCAATGCGCAGCAGTCGGCCCTCCATGTCTTCGGCGCCGAAGCGCGGCAGGTGCGCGAGATGGCGATCCTATCCGTGTTTGTCACTCACTCCAGCACTGCGATTTTGTTCGATGTAGGAGTGCGCCTGCATCAATCACGCACTTCACAATTTTCGCCGTCAACTGGATGGGAGGTCGCCAGCCTCTATCACTCAATTTCCGTCGCGCGCGCCGGCTTCGCCTTGCCGGGCGTGGTGCCCGTGCCGGCGAAGGGGCTCAGGCGGAAGCTGAAGCGCGTCGGTGCGCTGGTGGTGCGATAGGCGGCCATGGGCTTGCCGAACTCGCTCCACTGGGTGTCGCCGCCCACGCCCCATTGCGCCGCGTCGATCAGCAGCGTGCCCTGGTCGCGCGGCCGGATGTCCGACGATTTCCATGTGCCCGGCTTGTGCCGGTCGAGATCGGCATAGGGGAAGGCGAGGGCGTTCATCATCATCGGTTGGTCGCCCTGCACGCGCAGGCCCGCGCTGCCACCGGACAGTTCCATCCAGCGGACATCGACCTTGTTGCCGGTCTCCTGCGGCCGGATATAATCGTGATTCTGGTCCGCCAGCGCGCCGCGCCACAGGCCGATCGGTGCCGACGTCTTGCGATCGACATAGCTTTCATGTGGGCCGCGGCCATACCATTCGACCGTATCGAGATCGGAGGGAAGGCTGAAGGCCAGCCCGATGCGGAAGGGTGGCGGCAGGTCGGGTTTGACGGGGGTGAAACTGCCGGAGACGGCCACCGCACCATCGCCGGCCATGCGGTAGATGCTGGTGAAGCTGGCCGCGCCATCGCCCAGTTGATAGTCGACCTCGACGGCGCGGCTGCCGTCGGTCTGGGGCATCAGGCGGATCGCGCTGACCTTGCGCTGCTCGCTCATCCCTTTCCAGATCGCGAACTGCTTGTCGGTGCCGATGCCAAGGTCATTGTCGGTCACTGCGCGCCAGAAATGCGGCGCGCCACCCTGCGCCAGCATCCGGCCGCCCTTGCTGTAGGAACGGACCAGGCCGCTCGCCCGGTCGATCACCAGCGCTGCGTCACCGGCGTTGAGGCTGATCGCGCCGCCCTTGTCGCTGATAGCAACGGAGCCGCTGGCGGCGGCGGGCAGGGCAGGTGTGTCCTGTTGCAGGGCAAACTGTTCCCACCCGACCAGCGCATTGGCTTCCACGGCGGGGATTGAGCCGGCTTTGGCTCGGGCGCTGATCGTCACGAAATATTCCGACCCGGCCCGGCGCGGCATGGTTGCGATCGGCAGCGTCATTGCAGCCGCGCCATGGGCGGGAACATTGGGCGCGGCGAGCGACCCACGCGCAACCTCCACGCCATCCTCCAGCAGTGCCCAGTCGAAGCTGAAGCCCGACAGGTCGATGAAATCATGCCGGTTGCGGACGGTCAGGCGGCCGCTCGCCGGATCGAAGCCGTCGAACTGGACCGGCGCATAGACCTTGCGCAGTTCGTAGAGGGCGGGATTGGGAGTGCGGTCGGACTGGAGCAGGCCGTCGCCAAATTCGATGTCGCCACCCGGATTGGGGCCATATTCGCCGCCATCGCCCCAATAGCGCCGCCCATCCCTGGTGTAGCGATACATGGACTGGTCGACCCAGTCCCAGATGAAGCCGCCCTGCAACTTGTCGGGATGGGCGTAGATCGCGTCCCAATAATCCTTCAGATTGCCGCCCGAATTGCCCATCATATGGGCATATTCGCACTGGATCATCGGCTGCCGGAAATTCCAGTTGGTGGCATAGTCGACCAGCTTGGCGACCGGATCATACATGGGTGCATAGATGTCGGCATAGTCATTGGGGCGGTGATCGCCGATCCCGTCCCATGTGCCCCAGCCCAGATAGCTGATCAGTCGATCGGGATCGCGCGCCTTGGCGGCAGCCGCGGCGGCGGCGAAATTAGGGCCTACCCCGGCTTCATTGCCCAGCGACCAGAAGAGGATCGAGGGATGGTTCTTGTCGCGCTCCACCATGTTGGCGACGCGGCTGACATGGGCGTCCTTCCAGGCCGGGTCGAAGCCGATCTGGAATTCGGCGCGCCGTTCGCCATGCTTGTTGGCATAATCCATATAGGCGTGGCTCTCGATATTCGCCTCGTCCATGACATAGAGGCCATAGCGATCGGCAAGCTCGTAGAGGCGCGGATCATTGGGGTAATGCGAGGTACGGATCGCATTGATATTGTTGCGCTTCATCAGCTGGATGTCGCGCTCCATCGATTCCAGCGAGATGACGTGGAAGGTTTCGGGATCATGTTCGTGGCGGTTGACGCCGCGAATGGTGATCGGCTTGCCGTTCACCGTGACGACGCCATTCTGCATCGCGACGGTGCGGAAGCCGATCCGGGCATAGCTGGACTGGATGATCCGCCCCTGCGCATCATAGAGTTCGACCAGCAGCATGTAGAGATTGGGCGTCTCGGCGGTCCATGGCTTCACCTTGTCGACCAGGCCGGTCAGCGTCACGGCGCGTTCGGCCTGGCCCGCCGCAACGGGCTGGCGGCCTTCGATCACGGTGCGATCGCCGTCCATCAGGACATAGCGGGCGCTGGTCGCCGCCCCCGGCGTCACCGCGACATCGACCGCCAGCTTGCCTGCGCCCGTCACATTGTCGAAGCCGGCATGGGCGAAGAAGTCGCGGATGCGCGTTCTGGGCGCGGCCATCAGGAACACCTCGCGCTCGATGCCCGACACGCGCCAGAAATCCTGATCCTCCAGATAGGAGCCGTCCGACCAGCGGAATATCTGGATGGCGATGCTGTTGCGGCCGGGACGGACGAAGCGGGTGACGTCGAATTCCGACGGCAGCTTGCTGTCTTCGGAATAGCCGACCTTCTGGCCGTTGACCCAGACATAATAAGCCGAGCCCGCCGCCCCGATATGCAGCACGACATCCTGCTCGGTCCAGCCCGCCGGCAGGTCGATGTCGCGACGATAGGAACCGACCGGATTGGTCGCATGGGGGATCAGCGGCCGGTTGGCGGGGAAGGGGTAGGTGATATTATTGTAGCGGGCCTGGTCATAGCCCTCCGCCTGCCAGTCGGCCGGCACCTTGATCGATTTCCAGCTCGACACGTCGTAATCGGGCCGCTCGAACCCGGTCGGCAATGTGTCGGCATCGGGTGAGAAGGCGAACTTCCATTCCCCGTTCAGCGACAGGAAACGGCCCGATTGGGTGCGATGGCCGGCCAGCGCGCGGTCCCGGCTCTCGAACGGAAAGGCGGTGGCGCGGGCGGGCAGCTTGCCGATTGCGAAGATGGCGGGATTTTCCCAGTCGGGCCGGGCGGGATCGACCTGTACGGGCTGCACCTGCGGCGGGCCACCCTGCGCCAGCGCGCCGCCCGCCAGCGCCAGTGTGCTGACCGCCGCCAGGGTCCAGATCCGTCCGTGCATTGCCATCCCCTTATTTCAACTGGCAGATATCGAGGACGTCCATGTCCTCATAATCGAGATTTTCGCCGGCCATCGCCCAGATAAAGCTGTAGTTGCGGGTGCCCGCGCCCATATGCACCGACCAGGGCGGCGAGATCACAACGTCCTCATTCTCCATTACAATGTGCCGCAATGCGTCCGGCTGGCCCATATAGTGGAAGATTCTATCTTCCTCTTCCAGATCGAAATAGAGATAGATTTCCGATCGCCGCTCATGGACATGGGGCGGCATCGTATTCCAGACGCTACCGGGCTCCAGCCGGGTGAGGCCCAGGCACAGCGACGCGCTCTGGCACAGATGGGGCAGGATCAACTGATAGATGGTTCGCTCGTTGGACGTTTCCAGGCTGCCCCGCTGCATCGGGTTGCTATCCGCCTGCGACAATTTGCGTAGCGGAAAGGCAGCATGAGCCGGGACGCTGAGCAGATAGAAACGCGCGCCTTCACCGCTGAAGCTGACCGCCTGTGACCCCATGGGGATATAGAGCGCCTCATAGCGAGCGAGCCTGTGGTCGATGCCATCGACGCGGACCGTGCCGTCGCCCTTGCCGATATTGACGACGCTCATCTCGCGCCGTTCCAGCAGCGGATGGCCGGCCGCACTTTCCGGTTCGCTCTGGCATGGCAGGTCCAGCGTTCCGGCGCCCGGCACCGCGCCGCCAATGATGAACCGCTCGCCATGGGAGTAGGTGAGGGTGATTTCACCCGCGCGGAACAGGCCGGATACCAGATGCCGGTCGCGCAGATCCTCATTGCTGGCGCCGTCCATCATCGCGGGATGGGTGGCGTAATAGGTTTTTTCGAACATGCCGCTCGTCCTCCCGCGCGTCAGCGTTGCACGTCGAGCGCGGCCACCGCCGTCGCCGCCATCAGGAAGGCGCCGACGCCATAATATTGGGTGTCGCTGGCGGCTACCTTGTCGGGCCGGTCGCCAACCTGCTGGACCCAGCCCAGTCGGCCGTCGGGCTGGATCGCCTTTTGCAGCGCGGACCAGCCCTTGCGCACCACCGGCTCATATTCGGCGCGGGGTAGCAGCCCGGCCTTGATCCCCCAGGCAAGGCCATAGGTATAGAAGGCGGTGCCGCTGGTTTCGGGCGGCGCATTTTCCGGGGCCAGCAGCGAGGGCGCCCAATAGCCGTCGGGCTTCTGCAGCGTCTTGATCTTCGCCGCCATCTCCTTGAACAGCGCTTCCATCCGGCTGCGGTCGGGGCTGCCTTGGGCCAATAGCGGGAGGACGCGGGCGATGCCGCCGAATACCCAGCCATTGCCCCGGCTCCAGAACTGCTTGCGCCCCTTGTCGTCGCGCCGCTCGAAGAAGCGGCTGTCGCGATAATAGAGATGCTCGGCGGGGTCGAAGAGGAAGTCGGTGGTTGCCCAGAATTCCTTCATCGCAAAACGCATATAGCGATCATCGCCGGTCTGGCGCGACAGTTCGACAAAGGCGGGCGGCGCCATGAACAGCGCATCGCACCAGCACCAGCGCTTGAGGCATTCGGTCGCGCCATAGCCCTGTGGCGGGATGGCGAAGGCAAGGGTGGTGACCGCCGGCTTGTCGACCACCGCGTCGAACGCGGCGCGGGTCGGCGTCAGAGCCTCCTTGCCGGCGCCATGAGCAGCGGCCCAGAGATAGGCCTGCGCAATCGCCTGATCGTCGGCGAAATAGAGATTGTCGCCGGGTTTCCAGCCATTGCGCTGGCCCATCGCCATGATCGCCTCCTTGATCCGGGGCGGCGCGCCGGCATCCGCGAGGGCGGTCATGCCGACCCAGAACACTGCCTGTTCCCAACCGCGTGTCTTGCGCGTCTCGTCGGTGGCGCTGGGAATGTGCGACAGGTCGTCGAGCCGCGCCAATTGCCAGTCGGCCAGCTTCACCGCCGCCTCGATCGGCGTGCGGGCTGGCTGGGCGGCATGGGCCGGCGCGGCGATGGCGCAGGCCAGCATGATCGGCGCGAAGGAGCGGAAGGTCATGATGCAAGCTCTCCAGTAGGCAAGAGACGGGGACTGATGATGTGGAGCAGCGCCAGCGCCACCAGATAGGCGCTGCCGGCGACGGCGAAGATCAGGGCATAGCTGCCGGTCATGTCCAGCACATAACCGACAAACTGGGCGATCAGCATGCCACCGATCGCGCCGGCCGTGCCGCCGATGCCGACCACCGATCCGATGGCGGCGCGCGGGAACAGGTCGGACGGCAAGGTCAGGATATTGGCGGAAAAGGCCTGGTGTCCGGCGGTCGCAAGACCGATCAGCAGCACCGCCGCCCAGAGATTGTCGATCGACTGGACGGTCACCACCGGCAGCACCGCCAGCGCGCACGCCAGCAACGTTGCCTTGCGCGCGGCATTCACGCTCCAGCCGCGCGCGATCAGCCGCGACGATGCCCAGCCGCCCAGCACGCTACCCGCGTCCGACATCAGATAGATGACCACCAGCGGCGGGCCGAAGCTCTTGAGGTCGAGGCCATAGCGTTTGCCGAGGAAATCGGGCAGCCAGAAGAGGAACATCCACCAGATCGGATCGATGCAGAATTTGGGCAGCGCATAGGCCCAGGTCTGGCGAATGGTGAACAGGCGCGACCAGGGGATGGGCGCGCTGGCGCGCACCGGATCGCTGCGGATATAGGCGAGTTCGCCAGGGGATACGCGCGCATGATCCTCCGGCCGGCGATAGAGGAGCAGCCAGGCCGCCACCCAGATCAGGCTGACGAGGCCGGTGACGATGAAGGCGGCGCGCCAGCCATAGGCGATGGTGATGGCGGGCACGATCAGCGGCGTGGCGATCGCGCCGACATTGGCGCCGGCGTTGAACAGGCCGATCGCCAGCGCCCGTTCTTTCTGGGGAAACCATTCGGCCACGACCTTCAGGCCGGCCGGGAAATTGCCGGCCTCGCCAATGCCCAGGGCAAAGCGGACGGCGATGAACTGGGCGATGCCGCTGACCAGGCCATGGGCGGCATGGGCGAGCGTCCAGAAGGTGAAGGCGGCGGCATAGCCGATCCGCGCGCCGACCCGGTCCATGAAGCGGCCCATCGCCAGGAAACCCAGCGCATAGGCGCACTGGAACCAGAAGACGATATTGGCATAGTCGCTCTCGCGCCAGCCCAGTTCGGCCTGCAGCACGGGCTTGAGCACGCCGATCATCTGCCGGTCGACATAGTTGATCGCGGTCGCCGCGAACAGCAGGCCGCAGATCAGCCAGCGATAGCGGCTGGCCCTATCGCTGGCGCCGGCAACGGCGTCATCGACGATATCCGGGGCGGGATGCGGCATGGTCATGATCGTCTCGCGAAAAGATGGGCGCCGGGGCGTGCAGTCCCCGGCGCCCAAGGGGGGAGGGGTCAGAATTTGCCGCGAATGCCGAGCGAAATGGTGGTGCCGTTGAAGAAGCTGTTGTCGCGCCGCGACTGGCCATTGCCCTTCGGTCCGTCCGGATCCTGGTAGTAGATGTACACATTCTCGTTGGTGATGTTCAGCGCATCGACACGGACCTCCAGCGCGTCGCTGAACCGGTAGCTGATCGTCCCGTCGAGGAAGCCCTGCGGCGCGGTATAGGGGATCTGGTCGTTGCCGGTATTTTGCGAGGTGATGCCGGTCTTGGCGCGGTAATTATAGGAACCGCGGATCGCGAATGGGCCCTTTTCGTAGAAGAGCGTCGCGCTGTAGCTATATTCCGGCACGAAGGAGATCGGCACGCGCGTCCCTTCGGTGGTGACGAAATCATCGCCCTTCTGGTCGATCAGCGTCAGGCTGCCGGTAAAGCCAAGCCCGTCGAACGGCTTGGGCAGGAAGGTGAAATTCTGCTGATAGGCAAATTCCAGCCCCTTCAGCTTCAACTGGCCCTGATTGATATATTGGGTACGGCGGATCAGGAAATCATCCGGGATGGTGCCGCCTGGGAAGCCCAGTGAGGTCGTGTTGAACGCGCTCGACGGCAGGCCGAGCGAACCGAAGGTGACGAAGTCCTGCACCGCGGTTGCGCGATCGGTAATGTCCTTCTTGAAGGCACCGATGCTCAGCAGCGCGCCGGGGGCGAAATACCATTCGACGCCGGCGTCATATTGGGTCGCGACCTGGGGCCGCAAATTGGGATTGCCGACCGTGACGTCGGGGTTGAAGACATTGGGCACGATGGTGCCGCCGGCAATGGCAGTCAGCGCGGCACGCGTGATCGTCTTGCCGGCTGACGCACGCAGCAGCAGATTGGACGTCAGGTCATAGGCCAGGCTGGCCGATGGCAGCCAATTTTCATAGCCGCCCTCGCGCCGCTGCGGCAGGAAGACGCCGGCGCCCGCGCTCTGATAATTGTTGATGATGGTGCGGGTGTCGGAATAGCGCAGGCCGGCATAGCCGCGCAGTTCCTTGCCGAACAGCGGCAGGGCGAAATTGCTCTCGAAGAAGAAGGTCTTGACGATTTCCTTGGCGTTGAAGGCCGCGTTGAGATTGACGTTGGCCGCCTCGTTCGCCGCGTTGGCATCGAGATAGTCCATCACGAAGGAGCGCGGGAAGCTCGCAAATTGGGACGGATAGCCCGCATTGCCGCCGTCGCGGATCGCGCCATATTGGATATAGGGATCCATGTAGGAAAAGACGTCGAGGCCGACCAGCTTGCCGGCCGCGATGCTGCTGCCGTCCTGGGTCGAGATGCGCTTGCCCGTATTGACATAGCTGCCGCCGATCTTGAGCGCGAACCGGCGTTCGCCATCGTCCAGCAGCGACCAGTCGAGCACGGCGCGCGCCGTCTTCTGCTTATCGATCTCGCGGTTGAGCGAGAAGCCCAGTGTCGGCGTGGTGTAGTTTGACGGATCGGTGAAATCGACCGGCGAACTGATGGTCGGATAGGTGACGTTGCCGGTCGGGTCGAAGGTGCTGGTCACGCCATAGATGTTGCTGACGATCCGGTTGGCGGTGTAGCGGGCGTTGCTCTCGCTCAGATTGGCCTGGGCCGACAATTTCAGATTGTCGGTGAAGTCATAGACGCCCCGGATGATGCCATATTTGAAGCGGGTGCGGGCGTTGCGGAAGAAATTCTCGTTGATGAAGCTGCTGTTCCCGAACGTGCCGTAGAGATTATTATATTCGTCGATCTTTACGTCGAGCGGGATCAGGCCCGAATTGGTGCCGGTGCCCGGTGCGCTGGTCGACCCCGGCACGGTGCGGGAGTTGCGCACCGCGACGCCAAAGGTGAACTCGTCCGCCTGATCCTTGAGCTGCGAGAAGATGCCGTCGGCGCTCAGTTCCAGCCGATCCGACTTATATTGCAGTGACCCGACCAGGCCCAGCCGCTCGCGCTCATTGTTCGAGGTGAAGACGCGGTAGAAGCGCGGCATATAGGCATTGGCCACCTGGTCACGGGTCAGCGATCCATAATTGGCCAGCGGATTGTCGAGGTCGAGCTGGAACTGGAACGGGCCGCCGGTCGTGGTCGGGCCGGCATAGGCACGCGAACCGATAACGGAGCTATTATAACCGCCGGTCGACTGGAAGCCGGACCGTTCATTGACATTCTTGGCATAGGCCGCACCCAGCAGCACACCGAAATCACCCCATGTGTCGCTTAGCAGCAGCGATCCGCGCGGCTGCCACTTCTTCGACTGGGTATTGTAATTGGCCTGGGCGGTATAGCGGATGACCCGGTCCTTGCTGTCGAAGGGGCGGGGCGTCTGCAGGTCGACATTGCCGCCTATGCCGCCTTCTTCCAGATTGGCAAGCGGGGTCTTGTAGACATCGACGCGACCGAACAATTCGGATGGGAAGACGTCATAATTGAAGTCGCGGGTCGAACTGCCGACATTCTGTGACGATGTCGTGCGCACCGGCGCGCCGTTGATGGTGGTGACGGTGAATTCCGATCCCAGGCCGCGGATGCTGATGCGCTGACCCTCGTTCGATGCGCCGTCACGGCTGAGGAACACGCCTGGAATGCGCTGCAGCGAGTCCGCGACATTGGCCTCCGGGAATTTGCCGATGTCCTCGGCAACGATGGAGTCGCGCACGCCCACGGCTTCGCGCTTCAGTTCGATCCCCTTTTGCAGGCTGCCGCGAAAGCCGGTGACGACGATGTCGGCAGTCGTGGCTTCGCCCTGTGCTGCATCGGTCTGGGGTGTTGGCTGGGGTTCTGCCTGGGCCAGTGCGGGGGCCGAGGCCGCAATCATGGCCAGCATGCTCACCGACATTGCGACGCACGGAAACGCCTTGTTCATATCCATCCTCCCTCATCACGACTCTGATCGTGTTGATCAGGTTATCATACAACTTTGAGGGGGATGTCAATTGTCAGACTTTAGTCAGCCGATCATTCGTCCCGGCTGATCAGATCGTTGAGCTCGGAATGGCGCAAAAGGCTTTCCTGCATGTGATGGCGGGCGGCATGGCGCGCCTTTTCGATGTCCATGCGGACGATGGCGTCAAGCACCGCGTCATGCTCGTCGCTGACCTTGTGGGTGTAGGCGTCGTGCGATCTTTCCGGCTGATATTTGAGGTAGAGGCTGCTTGGTGGCACCAGGCGGACGCCCAGAAATTCGACGAAGCGGGCGTAATAGTCATTCCGGGTCGCGCGGGCGATCGCCATGTGGAACTGGCTGTCGGCTGTGGCGGCGACGGCCGGATCCTCAGCCTCGCGGATGCGGCGTAGCGCGTCGCGCATCGCCGAAATATCTTCGTTCGTGCGACGGGCAGCCGCAAGGCCGGCCATTTCGGTCTCGATCGCCAGGCGCATTTCCAGCAATTTGATCACGTCCGATAGCTCGGACAATTCATCCTTGGTGACCTGAAAGGCGCGGTAGCGTGCGGCATCCGACACGAACACGCCCGATCCCTGGCGGGCGACGGCAAAGCCCTGTGCCTCCAGCCGGGCGACCGCTTCGCGGACCACGGTGCGGCTGACATTTTCCTGCTCGGCAATGTCCTTTTGCGCGGGCAGGCGCGATCCGGGCGGGATGCGGCCGGACAATATGTCCTCTTCCAGCTTGGTGTAGAGCATGTCGGCGAGTGAGGCGGCTTTAGCCATGATGTCGTTCCAGTGAATATTCTTTTTCGAGCCTGCCAGCCTGCGGCAATGTGAGCAAGGGCTTGGCAAGTCTGATTCGATGATTTATCAGCTTATCATACAAATAATCGAGAGGAGCCTGTGGTGAACCGCCCCCAGCCAACAGCATCGTCACGCCGGATCCGGATGCCCTATCTGTCGATCGGATTGGTGGCGATCGGTCTTTGCGTCGGCGCGGCCCTGGCGCAGGGCGATGGGGCGGGCGATCGTCTGCCGGTCGAGAAACGCCTGCCGCCACCGCCCAGCCAGGTGGCGGCCGCCGTCGCACTGGTTGCATCCTATCGCTATGACGACCTGCTGTGGGAAAATGACAAGACCGCCCATCGCATCTATGGCCATGCGCTGGAGGCGGCCGAGCCGCCATCGGGATCGGGGATCGACAGTTGGGGCAAGAATGTCGCCTGGCCCTTCGCCGATCGCCAGCTACGCAGCGGCGACCAGCATGGCTATCATGGCGAGGGGCTGGACTTCTACAATGTCGGCACCACGCGCGGCGCGGGCGGCCTTGGCATCTGGCATGACAACAAGCTGTGGACCTCGCGCAACTATGTCCGTGCCCATATCCTGAAATCGGGCGGACAGGTCGCCGACTTCAGCGTCGATTATGCGCCCTGGCCAGTCGATGTCGATCGCAAGGTATGGGAAACGCGGCGTTTCACCCTTCCGCTCGGTACCCATTTTACCCGGCTGGTCTCGACCATAGGATCGGACAAGGCGACGCCGCTGACGGTCGGCATCGGCATCGGCAAGCGCACCACGGGACAGGGGGCGGGCGACCTGACCGTCGATCGTGCCCGCGGGCTGATCAGCTGGTGGGGCCCGGAAGATGGCGCGCATGGCCGCATGGCGCTGGCGCTCCGGGTCGATCCGGCGCAGATCGCCGATATCCGCGCGGATGCCGACAATCAGCTCATTCTGCTGACGGTCAAGCCGGGCCAGCCCTTCGTCTATTATTCCGGTAGTGCCTGGAACAAGGGGGAGGGTGGCTTTTCCACCCGTGCCGCCTGGGATGCCTATGTCGCCGGCCAGTCCCTCGACTTCACCCCGCCCAAGGATTGATCATGACCAGCCATATCGACCGTCGCGCGATCCTGACTGGCATGGCGACCGGCACTGCCGCTTTCGCCGCCATGCCCTCGCTTGCTAAAGCCGGGGAGGCCGCGCCCGTCGCCGGCGATGCGGACGACCGCAGCTATGCCCTGGCGCTGCTCGAACGCATGGCCAGCCCCGTGCTGTCGCGCATGGCCAGGGGGCAGTTGCAGGCGCAATGGAAGCCCGAACTCAGCCCGACCTGGGATGGCCGCAATCCCAAGGTCGCCTTTCTGGAAGCCTTTGGTCGGCTGATCGACGGCATCGCGCCCTGGCTTGCCCTGCCCGATACCGATGGCGCCGAAGGGCGACTGCGCGCCCGGCTGCGCGATCAGGCGCTGGCGAGCTATATACATAGCGTCGATCCCAAGAGTCCCGACTATCTGCTCTGGCAGGCGGAGGGACAGCCGCTGGTCGATTCCGCCTATTTCACCAGCGCCCTGCTGCGCGCGCCGCAGGCATTGTGGGAGCCGCTCGACCGGACAACCAAGGACCGGATCATCAAGGAAATACAGGGGCTGCGCCGGGTCGCGCCGCCTTACACCAACTGGCTGCTGTTTGCGGCGATGAACGAGGTGTTCCTGCTGTCGGTTGGGGCGCAATGGGATCCGATCCGGGTCGACCTGGCGCTGCGCAAATTCAGCGAATGGTATGTCGGCGATGGCTGGTATGCCGATGGCGAGCATTTCCATTTCGACATGTATAACAGCTATGTCATCCACCCGATGCTGACCCAGATTTGGGACGTGCTGGTCCGCTGCAATGCGCGCTTCAACGCGCTCGATCCCAAGGAACGGCTCGCCATCCAGATCCAGCGGATGCAGCGCTTCGGTGAGGCGCTGGAGCGGATGATCGGCCCGGACGGCGCCTTCCCGCCGGTCGGCCGTTCGCTCACCTATCGCACTGCCGTTCACCAGCCGCTCGCCTATCTTGCCTGGCGCAAGCTGCTCCATGCCAAGCTGCCCGAGGGCCAGGTGCGCGCGGCGACCATGGCGACGCAGCGCCGCATTTTTGCGAATCCCAGCAATTTCGATGCCGATGGCTTCCTGACGATCGGCTTTGCCCGGCATCAGCCGAGCCTTGGCGACGTCTATTCCAACGCCGGCAGCATGTATATCACTTCGGAAAGCCTGCTGGCGCTCGGCCTGCCTGCCTCCGACAGCTACTGGACCGCGCCGGCCCAGCCCTGGACCATGCGCAAGGCCTATGCCGGGCAGGATTTCCCGAAGGACTATTATATCGCCAATTGAGGCGGCCGGCGTCGCCCTGCGAAGGTCAAGTCTTTCTAATAAGCGGCCCAGCAAAGCTTGACAGACATATTTCTACTTAATTGGCAGATAAAGTCCTCTCATATCAGACGAGGACTTGGATATCATGGCGTGGACGCAGCAGTGGACGGATAGGCTGGCCCGGTTCAGGGCGGCGGCCCGGCGCGAATTGCTGCGCGATGCCACGGTGATCCTGTTCGAACGCGACGATAGCGCCGCGCGCGGACGGGAAACGGCCGGCGGTCGCTGAGATGTTGTCCAGACGCAATCTGCTGGGCGCGGCGGCGGGTAGCCTGCTGCTCACCGCCTGCGGCACCGCTGGCAAGGGCCGGCCGAAACTGCGGGTGTCGATCACCGGCAAGGGCGACGGGGACACGCGGCTGCTGTTCAAGGCGGCGGGCATCCAGCCAAGCGGCTTCGACCTCGTTTATAGCGAGTTCCAGTCCGGCCATCTCGTGGTCGAGGCGCTCAATGGCGGATCGCTCGATTATGGCGGGATGAGCGAAATCCCGCCGATCTTCGCCGCCGCTTCGACCATCCAGAGCTTCCGCCAGATCGCGGTCGCCCATGGCGACGTCAATAACCAGGTCGTGCTGGTGCCGAAGGGATCGAGGGCGCGCTCCATCGCCGACCTCAAGGGCAAGCGCGTCGGCTATGTCCGCGCCACCACCGCCCAATATTTCCTGATCCGGATGCTGGAAGAAGTCGGCCTGAGCTGGGACGACATCACTCCGGTCGCGATGGGCGTGTCCGATGGCGCGGCGGCCTTCTCGCAAGGGGCGCTGGATGCCTGGGCGATCTATGGCTTCCCGATCCAGCGGGCGATCGCGACAGAGGGTGCGCGGATCTTGCGCACCGCTTATGGTATCCTGTCAGGCAACTATCTCGTCTCCGCCCATGTCGATGCGCTGGCCGATCCCGACAAGGCGGCGATCATCCGCGAATATCTGGCGCTGGTGCAACAGGGCTTTGGCTGGGCGGCGGCACATCAGGACGAATGGGCCGGCATCGTCGCCCAGGATATCGGCGTGCCGCGCGACTATGTGCTCGACCAGTTCCGTCGCAAGAGCGCGACCTATGAGCTGCGCCCGGTCACGCCCCAGGCGATCGGATCGCAGCAGCAGGTCGCTGATGTCTTCTTCAAGGCCGGGCTGGTTCCCAAGCGGGTGGATGTCCGCCCGTTGTGGGATGCCCGCTTCAACGACGCCATTCCCAAGAGAGGCTGATATCATGGCCACCCAGGCAATTTCCGTGCGGCCGCAGCCGCCCGAAGGGCCGGTGCCCGCCGACCAGCTCGACCGGCTGACCCGGTTGCTGGCGGCCAATGCGGAGCAATATGACCGCAGCGCCGAATTTCCCCGCGCCAATTTCGACATATTGGCGCAGCAAGGGCTGATCGCGCTGACCGTGCCACGCGCGCATGGCGGGCGGGGCGCGTCGGTTTCCGAAGCGCTGCGGGTGCTGGCGGCGGTGGCGAAGGGCGATCCCTCGACCGCGCTGATCCTGTTCATGACCTATCATTATCATGCCACGCCCAACCGGGCGCGCGGCTGGCCGGCGGACGTCTACGAGACGCTGGCGCGCGATGCGGTGGCGGGCCGGGGCCTGATCGGCGGGCTGCGGGTCGAGCCGGAACTGGGCACGCCCGTGCGCGGTGGCCTGCCTGCCACGATCGCCCGGCGCACGGCCCATGGCTGGGCGATCAGCGGCACGAAGATCTACTCGACCGGATCGACTGGCCTCGACTGGTATTCGGTCTGGGCGAAGACCGACGAGGATGCTCCACGCGTCGGCAATTTCCTCGTCCGGGCCGGCAGTCCGGGGGTGGAGATCGAGCCGGCCTGGGATCATCTGGGGATGCGCGCGACGGTCAGCCATGCCGTTCATTTCACCGATACGCCGACGCCGGCCGACCATGCGGTCGACATTCGCCGGCCGGAGGAATGGGGCGCGCCCGATCCGGTCCAGACGCTGTGGAATGCGCTCTCCATCTCGGTCATCTATGACGGGGTGGCGCGCGCCGCGCGCGACTGGCTGCGTGGCTATCTCAATGATCGGGTGCCGAGCAATCTGGGCGCATCGCTCGCCACCCTGCCGCGCGTGCAGGAGAAGTTCGGCGAGATCGAGGCGCTGTTGCAGGTCAACCGCACGCTGGTGCGCGACGCGGCGGCGCGGATCGATGCCGGCGATCCGCCGCCGGCGGTCGAGGCCAATGCGATCAAATATGTCGCCACCGCCAACGCCATCCGCGCGGTCGAGATCGGGCTGGAGCTGACCGGCAACCCCGGCATCAGCCGCCATAATCCGCTGGAGCGCCATTATCGCGACGTGCTGTGCAGCCGTATCCATTCGCCGCAGACCGACACCATCCTGATTGCCGCCGGTCGCGCGGCGCTGGGGAATTGAGCCCATGTCCCTGATCATCGCCAGCCAGATGGAGCCGGATTTCAACCGGAGCCTCTCCCGCCACCCGTCCGCTCCCGTGCTGATCGACGTTGCCGAGGACGCGCCCTGGAGCGCCGCCGACGAGGCCGACATATTGCTGATCCGCCCGTCGCCGGCCTGGCGCGCGCCGGAGGTGCGCCGGCCCGCACCCTGGCCGGGGCGCCTGAAATGGGTCTACAGCGCGTCGGTGGGGGTCGATTTCTATCCCGACTGGCTGCTCGACGCACCGCTCGTCACCTGTGGCCGGGGTGTCGCGTCGGAGGAGATCGCCGATTATGCGATCGCCGCCATTTATGCCCATGCCAAGAATCTCGATGCCGTCACTGTCCGTTCGCGGGCGCAATGGGGACCGGCGCAGCTGGGCCGGGTATCGGGAACGACCATCGGCATCATTGGCATGGGCGCGATCGGCGCGGCGGTGGCGCGGCGCGGCCTGGCGCTGGGCGCGCAAGTAATCGGCGTGCGGCGATCCGGCGCGCAGCCCAGCGTGGCGGGCGTGCAACTGGTCGGCGATGTCGGGACTTTGGTGGAGGAGGCGGATCATATCCTGCTCGCCGTGCCGGCCACCGCCCAGACCCGCCATCTGGTCGATGATGCGCTGCTGGCGCGGGTGCGGCCGGGCGCGCATCTCATCAATGTCGCGCGCGGATCGGTGGTCGATCAGGCGGCTCTGGTGCGGGCGCTGGATGATGGCCGGCTCGGCTTTGCGACGCTGGACGTTACCGATCCCGAACCGCTGCCGGAGGGGCATGTCCTCTACACCCATCCCAGAGTGCGGCTGACCCCGCATATTTCCAGCAATTACCAACTGGTACGCCATCGCCTGCTGGAAAAGATCCAGGACGATCTGACCCGCTTCGTCCGGGGCGAGGCGCCGTCCGACATCGTCGATCCGGCGCGCGGTTACTGACGTCTGGATGACCGGGCACTAAAGTCCGGTCACCGTTTCGCGCGCCAGTTCCGCCAGTCGATGGGCGGCGCGGTCCAGCTTGTCGCTGGTGCGCAGGATTGCGGCGACGCGGGGCAGGGTAGGCAGCCGCTCATGCTCCAGCACCGTCATGTCATCCTGGAACAAATGGGTACGCGCGGTGATGCCCAGCCCCGCGGCCACTGCCGCGCGCAGCGTGGCGAGGTTGGGGGTCTCGACCGCGATCCGCCATTGCAGCCCCATATCCTCCAGCGCGCGGATCGCCGCCTCGCGGAAACGGCACGGTTCCTCCAGCACCGCCAGCGGGATCGTGTCGCGCTCGACCAGTTCGGCCGTGCCATACCAGCTCATCGGCGCCACCGTGACCGCGCTGCCATCATTGGGCGCGGCAAAGCCCAGCAATATGTCCAGTTCGCGCCGGTCGAGCAGCGCCTGCAACTCCGCCGTGCCCGCCACCCGCGCATAGATTTGCGCATCCGGGTGCAGCTCGGCAAAGCGGGAGAGCAGGCCCGAAAGCAGGCTGTCGGCGAAATCCTGGACCATGCCGATCCGCGCCGGGCCGGCAAAGCGTCCGGCGCTGACCGCCGCCACCGCCTCGTCATGCAGGCTCAGCACGCGGCGCGCATAGTCGAGCAGCACCTCGCCCGCCGAGGTCAGGTGCAGGCGGCGGCCTTCGCGCAGGAACAGCGACTGCTGGACCAGTTCCTCCAGCCGCTTGATCTGCAGGCTGAGGGCGGATTGGGTGACGAACACCTGTTCCGACGCATTGAGCATCGACCCGGTGTCGACGATCGCGACAAAGCTGCGCAGGAGATTGGTCGGCAAATTGACCGGCACGGCATATCCTTCTGATGGTGAAAGGGGCCGATCCGATGCCGGGCACGGGCCTGTGCTTATGATCCATGCCAATATATCAATCAAAATAGTAGAGTTTGTCCGGGGGCAGGAAAAGCTATCCCGCTCATCGCGCGCCGAAATGCCCGGAATAAGGGGCGAATGGCGACTTATGATTTTCCCTAATAGACCGACACGATAAAACTCAATTGAATGAGTAGAGAATTGATGTTGGATGAAGGCGACTTCACCAGCATGACGGATGGACATGACCGCATTGGCAATAAGGGGCGATACGCCGTCGCAGCGCGCCAGACGCCGCTTCTCCCTCGCTCGCTTCGGCGGCCGATGGCTGTCACCTTTGCTGCTACTTTTGCTGTGGGAACTGGGCTCGCGCACGGGCCTTATCCCGGAACGCACGCTGGCCGCGCCCTCCGCCGTGATCGGCACGCTGATCCAGATGGTGCTGAGCGGCGAATTGCCCTCCAACCTGCTCGTCTCCTTCGCCCGCGTCGCGGTCGGCCTGCTGATCGGCGTCGGCCTGGGGCTGGCGCTGGGGCTGGCGGCGGGCCTGTCGCGCGGCGCGGAACTGGCGATCGACCCGCTGATGCAGATCAAGCGGACCATTCCCGCATTGGCGCTGACGCCGCTGTTCATCGTCTGGTTCGGCATTGGCGAGACGCCCAAGATCGCGCTGATCGCCTTCGGCACCATCTTCCCGGTCTATCTCAACCTCTATGCCGGCATTCGCGGCGTCGATCCGCGCCTGCTCGATGCCGCCAAGAGCTTCGGCCTCAGCCGCTGGGAACAGGTCTGGCACGTCGTGTTGCCCGCCGCCTTGCCCTCGCTGCTGGTCGGGCTGCGCTATGCGCTCTCCATCTCGATCCTGGTGCTGGTGGTGGCGGAACAGATCAACGCCTCGGCCGGCCTTGGCTATCTCATCAACAATGCCCGCGACTTCATGCGCACCGACATCATCGTCGTCTGCCTCATGGTCTACGCCATTCTCGGCCTCGGTGCCGACTGGCTGGTCCGGTCCCTCGAAGCCCGCGCCCTCGTCTGGCGCCCCAGCATAGTGGAGAATTGATCATGGACGCGCGCCTCGGCTTTTCCAGCATCGACAGCGCGGCCCACCAGCCGCACCCCGAACCGGTCGTCCGCCTGCAGCACTTCACCCGCAGCTTTGGCGCCAACCGCATCATCGACGGGCTGGACCTGGAAATCGCGCCGGGCGAGTTCATCGCCCTGCTGGGCCGGTCGGGATCGGGCAAGACCACCTTGCTGCGCACCCTCGCCGGGCTGGACGATGCCGGCGGCCAGGATGTGGAGGTGCCCGACAGCCGCGCCGTCGTGTTCCAGGATGCGCGGCTGCTGCCATGGAAGCCGGTCTGGAAGAATGTCGCGCTGGGCCTGAAAGGCGGTGCCATCCGCGACCGGGCGCAAGCCGCGCTGAAGGAGGTCGGCCTTGGCCATCGGCTCGACGCCTGGCCGCTCACCCTGTCGGGCGGTGAGGCGCAGCGCGCCGCGCTCGCCCGCGCACTGGTGCGCGAACCCCAATTGCTGCTGCTCGATGAGCCCTTTGCCGCGCTTGACGCGCTGACCCGCTATCGCATGCATGACCTCGTCCTCTCGCTCTGGCGGACGCACAGGCCGGCGGTGCTGATCGTCACCCATGATGTCGAGGAAGCGATCGCGCTGGCCGACCGGGTGCTGGTGCTCGACAAGGGACGGATCGTCGCGGAGGAGCGCATTCACGCCCCGCGCGGCGAGCGCGCGGGTCTCGCCGGCCGACTGCGCGAACAGCTTCTGTCCCATCTGGGCGGTGACCATCACGGTGAAGGCGTATTGCCCTTCGCCCGCCAGGCGGAGGCGGCGGAATGAACGCCGTCACCACGATCGACCGGCCGGTCGATACCAGCCGCCTGCGCGGCTTCGTCACGGCCTTGGCCGATCTGATCGCCTGCACCCGCGACGAACAGGCGCTGCTGGAAAGCGGCCGCACCCTGCTTGCCCGGCTGATCGCCCGCGACGACTGGCTGCCGCCCGAATATGCCCGGCCCGATCCCGATCGCTATCAGCAATATCTGCTTCATTGCGACAGTCGCGAGCGGTTCAGCATCGTCAGCTTCGTCTGGGGGCCGGGTCAGTCGACCCCGATCCACGACCATGGCGTCTGGGGGCTGGTCGGCGTGCTGCGCGGCAGCGAGCAGGTCGAGCGGTTCCATCGCCTGCCCGGCGGCGGACTGGTCGCCCAGGGCACCGACCTGTTGCGCGAGGGCGAGGTCGATGCCGTGTCGCCCCGGATCGGCGACATCCACCGCGTATCCAACGGCCGGGCCGATGCGCCGTCGGTCAGCATCCATGTCTATGGCGGCAATATCGGCGCGGTCGAGCGCGCGACCTTCGCCCCTGACGGCACACCCAAAATCTTCATCTCCGGATACGCCAACCGCGTCATCCCCAACCTCTGGGACAGATCGAGAAACGCATGACCACCGACATATTGGACCGCATAGAGGTCGCCACCCCGGCCGATATCCGCACCGCCCTGATCGCCCGTGACGAGATCGCCCTGATCGACGTGCGCGAGGAACATGATTTCGCGCAGGGCCATCCGCTCTTCGCTGCCCAGATCCCGCTGCGCCGCATCGATGAGGAAGCGCGCTGGCGCATCCCCCGGCTCGACACGCCGATCATCGTCTATGATGCGGGCGAGGGGCTGGCGCGCCGTGCCGCCGTGCGGCTGCAGGGGCTTGGTTACACCGATGTGCGCGAACTGGAGGGCGGCCTCAGCGCCTGGAGCGATGCCGGCTATGAACTGTTCGAGGATGTGAACAGTTACTCCAAGGCGTTCGGCGAACTGGTCGAGCATCGCCGCCATACGCCCAGCCTTGCGGCGGAGGATGTGCAGGCGCTGATCGACGAGAAGGCCGACATCGCAATCCTGGATGCGCGCCGTTATGACGAATATCATACGATGAGCATCCCGACCGGGACCAGCGTGCCCGGCGCTGAACTGGTGCTGCGTGCCGGAACGATCGCGCCCGATCCCGACACCACCATCATCGTCAATTGCGCCGGGCGCACGCGGTCGATCATCGGCACCCAGTCGCTGGTCAATGCCGGCGTGCCGAACAAGGTCTATGCGCTGCGCAACGGCACGATCGGCTGGACGCTGGCCGGACAGGGGCTGGAAACCGGTCAGGTGCGCGCCGCGCCGGAGGTCGATGGCAAGGCGATCGAGGCGGCCCGTGCCCATGCCCGCGACGTCGCCTATCGCGCCGGGGTCAAGTGGATCGGCTGGGACGATCTGGAGCATCTGAAGGCTGATACCGCCCGCACCCTCTATCTCTACGATGTGCGCCAGCCGCGCGAATATGAGGCAGGGCATCTGCCCGGCTTCCGCAATGCGCAGGGCGGCCAGCTGGTGCAGGAAACCGACCATAATGCGCCGGTGCGCGGCGCCCGCATCGTCGTCACCGATGATCTTGGCCCGCGCGCCGACATGAGTGCCTCCTGGCTCGCCCAGCTTGGCTGGGAAGTCTATGTCCTGTCGGTCGACTGGTCGGCGGTGGTGTTGGAACGCGGCAGCGACGGCGCGCCACCCCCGCGTGGACCCGAGGGCCGCTACAAGCGCCCCTATGAGGGCACCGACAACAAGGCCGAGAAGATGCAGGCCTATCTCGACTGGGAATATGGCCTTGTCGCCCAGCTCGAAAAGGACGGCACCCACGGCTTCTACGTCATCTGATCTTCGGGAAGGAATGACCCCATGAGCGTCAAGTTCATCGGCTATATCGGCTTCAACAATGGCTCGGAAACCCAGGCGGCGGTGCGCAGCCGTGTGCTCGACAAGGACTATGTCGAGGCTGCGGCGAAGGCGCAGGAAGATGGCGGCTTTGATCGCGTCCTCATCCCCTTCGGTTCCAACAGTCCGGAAAGTCAGATCGTCGCGGCCCATGCCGCCGCGCTGACTAGCAGGCTGGGCTTTCTGGTCGCCCATCGGCCCGGTTTTACCCAGCCGACCGTGGCCGCGCGCCAGCTGGCCACGCTCGACCAGCTATCGGGCGGGCGGGTCGCGGTGCATATCATCACCGGTGGCGCCGACGAGGAAATGGCGCGTGACGGCGACACCGGCACGGTCAAGGCGCAGCGCTACCAGCGCACCGACGAATATCTGACCATCCTGCGCCAGGAATGGACGGCGGCCCAGCCGTTCGATCATCGCGGCGACTTCTACGACATTCGTCAGGCCTTCAGCGCGATCAAGCCGGACAATCTGCCGGTTTTCTTCGGCGGTTCGTCGGCCGAGGCGATCGAGGTCGCCGGGCGCCATGCCGACGTCTATGCGCTCTGGGGCGAAACGCTCGAAGCGGTGCAGGACACGATACGCCAGGTGCGCCGTGCCGCCGCCCGTCATGGCCGCAATCCCGGCTTCTCGCTGTCGCTGCGCCCGGTGATCGCCGATACCGAGGAAGCGGCCTGGAAGCGCGCGGCGGAGATTGAGGAGCAGGTGCGCGCCAATCGGGTCGCCGCCGGACTTCCGCTGACCGGCCATCGCCCGCCCAATGTCGGATCGCTGCGCCTGCTGGAGGCGGCCAGGGCCAACCGGCAGGACAAGCGGCTGTGGACCGGCGTCGCTGCGCTCACCGGCGCGGCCGGCAATTCCACCGGCCTGGTCGGCACGCCCGAACAGGTGGCCGATGCGATGCTCGATTATTATGACATCGGCATCGATCATTTCCTGATCCGCGGTTTCGATCCGCTGGGCGATTCCATCCTCTATGGCCGCGAACTGCTGCCGGTCGTCCGCCGCAAGGTGGCCGAGCGGGAGAAGGTCGACGTCGCGCTCGCGGGCTGACATGGCGAGCAAGAAATCGATCCTGATCGTCGGCGCGCTGATCGCCTCCGCCGGTGTCGCCTTCGCTGTCACCCAATATCGCACTGAACAGGTGCCGGTGCTGCGCGTCGCCAACCAGAAGGGGCAGGTCAAGGCGATGATGCTTGCCTCTGGCGCGCTAGACGGCGCCTCCTACAAGGTCGAATGGTCGGAATTTCCCGCCGCCCAGCCGCTGCTGGAAGCGGTCGGTGGTGGCGCCGCGGACCTTGGCCTTGCCGCCGACGCGCCCTTCATCTTCGCCTATCAGAGCGGCAGCCCGGTCAAGGCGATCGCGGTGCAGGCACCCGCCAACCAGGCGGCCGAGGCGCTGGCGATCCTGGTGAAAAATGGCTCGCCCATCCGATCTGCCCAGGATCTGGTCGGCAGGACGATCGCCACCACGCGCGGATCGATCGGCCATCACCTGCTGCTCCAGGCGCTGGAGCGGGCGCATATCCCCGCCGACAAGGTCAAGGTCACCTTCCTGCCGCCGGGCGATGCCAAGGCTGCCTTCGACAGTGGATCGATCGACGCCTGGTCGACCTGGACCCCCTATACCAATGTCGCGGTCAAGGAAGGGGCGCGGGCGGTTGCTGACGCCAAGGATTACGGCCTGCCGCTTTATATCGACATCGCCCATGATGCCTCGATCGCGCCCAAGCGCGCGCTGCTGGCCGACTTCCTGAAGCGTGAGGCGACGGCGGTCGCCTGGGCCCGCGCCCATCCCGACCAGTTCGCCGCCGTGCTGGCCAAGGAAACCGGCCTGCCGATCGACATCGCCCGCGCCAGTTTCGAACGCAGCAACCGCATTTCGCAGCCCGTCGATGCCAAGGTGATCGCCCATGAGCAGGCGATCGTCGACCGCTATCGCCGCGCCGGCCTGATCGATCCCAAACGGGACGTGGCGCAGGCCTTCGACACCAGTTTCGGATCCTGACGCAAGGAGCTTGCCCCATGGCCACCATCCTCAAGGATGATCGTTTTTCCCGCACCGGCATCAGCGAAGCCGAATGGAAGGTGCGGATCGATCTCGCCGCCTTCTACCGGCTCTCGGCGCTCTATGGCTGGGACGATTTCATCTACACTCATATTTCCGCCCGCGTGCCGGGGCCGGACCATCATTTCCTGATCAATCCGTTCGGCCTGATGTTCGATGAGATCACGGCATCCAGCCTGGTCAAGGTCGACCTCGACGGCAATGTCATCGGGGAGAGCGACTATGGCATCAACTATGCTGGCTATGTCATCCATTCGGCGATCCACGGCGCGCGCGACGACGCCCATTATATCGTCCATTTCCACAGCGCCGACGGCATGGCGGTTTCGGCCCATGCCGAAGGGCTGCTACCGCTCAATCAGCGCGCATTGGCCCTGATCCCGCGCCTGTCCTATCATGACTATGAGGGCGTGGCGCTGAACCTGGACGAGCGCGAGCGGCTGGTGGCCGATCTGGGCGATACCAAGGTCATGCTGCTGCGCAACCATGGCACGCTGGCGCTCGGCGCGTCTCCGGGAGAAGCATGGAGCGGTATCTATCAGCTCGAATCCGCCTGCACCGCGCAGGTCCGTTCGCTCAGCGTCGGGCGCGACAATGTGCTGATCGCGCCGGAGAAGGCGCAGGCGGAAGTGAAGCGCCAGATGTCGCGCGAGCGCCAGCCGGTCGAAGGGCGGCGCACCCATTATGATCTGGTCTGGGAAGCGGCGCTGCGCAAGGCATCGCGCCAGGCAGCTGGCTATGACGCCTGATCTATAAGGATTAATCGGCGGCTTTCCGCCAAGTCTCATTGGCGTCGCGTGTCCCGCGGCGCCATTTTCCTATTTCCAGCAAAGGAGACAGGCAGATGGCGACGATCGTCGGCGACAATTTGAGGGCGCGCTATGCCGCGCTTCAGGCAGAACGGGAACGGGACTGGCCGCCCGCCCAACTGGCGCGCAACGCGGCGCAGCGGCAGCAGTTGGTGGCACGCTTCGATCCGGCGACGGTGGCGCAGCCCGGCGATGTCCTGCCCGACCTGGGGTTCGATGATGTCGATGGCGGCACCCTGACGCTCGACGCGCTGACGGCGCAGGGATCGGCCTTGCTGATCTTCTTCCGCTTCGCCGGCTGCCCTGCCTGCAACATCGCCTTGCCCTATTATGCCGAGACGCTCTGGCCGGTGCTGCGCGAGCGCGGTATCCCGCTGGTTGCGCTCAGCCCGCAGCAGCCCGATCGGCTGGCGGAGATCAAGCGCCGCCACGATCTGCCCTTCGCCGTCGCGACCGATCGCGACAATCAACTCGCCCGCCTGCTCGGCATCAGCTTCGTCCCTGATGATCGCCCGTCGCCGCCGCCCGCCGGCTGGATCGGCGAGGTGACCGGCACCGGCAGCTGGGAATTGCCGCAGCCCGCCGTGCTGCTGCTGGGGCCGGGCCGGGTGGTGCAGCGCTTGCAGGTCAGCCCCGACTGGCTTGACCGACCGGAGGCGGATGATATCCTCGCCTGGCTGCGCTGAACGCAACAAAAAGGGCCCGGCAATCAAATTGCCGGGCCCTTTTTGTTCGATCGGATCAAGCTGCTGACCGGGCGTCCCGTGCTGCGCTATATCGATTGTCGGGCACTGTGAGGCCCAGATGCTCGCGGAAGGTCGTGCCCTCATAGTCGGTGCGGAACAGGCCGCGCTGCTGCAGGATCGGGATCACCTTGTCGACGAACAGCGCCAACTGTCCCGGCAGTGGCTCGAACAGGACGAAGCCGTCGGCCGCGCCACTTTCGAACCAGCGCTGCAACTGATCGGCGACCGTCTCAGGCGAACCCACGAAGGCGCCGCGCGGCGTTGCCAGCCGTTCAGCCACCTGTCGTAGGGTCAGCCCCTCCGCCTCGACTTCGGCCAGGATGCGCAGCGTCCCGCTCTGCTGGCTGTTGAGGCCCAGATGCGCGACATCGGGGAAGGGGGCGTCCAGATCATATTGGCGGAAATCATGGTCGTTGAAGGTGCGCGACAGGAAGCCGAGGCCGGTGTCGATTGACTCCAGCGCGGCGAGTTCGCGGTAGCGCGCCTCGGCCTCCTCGTCGCTGTCGCCGACGATCGCCGCGATGCCCGGCAGGATGAACAGCTGGTCGGCATCGCGGCCAAAGCCCTTCGCCCGCGCTTTCACGTCGGCATAATAGGCCTGCCCTGCCTCGATCGTCTCGGCATGGGTGAAAATCACTTCGGCCCGGCGGGCGGCGAAGTTGCGGCCATCATCCGACGCGCCGGCCTGGAAGATCACCGGCTGCCCCTGCGGCGTGCGTTTGATGTTGAGCGGGCCGCGCACCTGGAAAAACTCGCCCTTGTGATCGAGCGCATGCAGCCGATCGGGATCGACGAATTGGCCGCTTTCCTTGTCGGCGACATGGGCGCCGTCTTCCCAGCTATCCCACAGCCCCTGGACCACATCGAGATATTCGGCGGCGATGCGATAGCGCACGGCATGGGCGGGATGTTCGCTCTTGCTGAAATTGGCGGCGGTGTCGCCCAGCCAGGACGTCACGACGTTCCAGCCGGCGCGCCCGCTGCTGAGGTGATCGAGCGAGGCGAATTGCCGCGCGACGTTGAAGGGTTCGGAATAGCTGACCGTCAGCGTGCCGACCAGGCCGATCCGGCTGGTGGTTGCCGCCAGCGCCGACAGGATGGTGATCGGCTCGAACCGGTTGAGATAATGGGGGCTCGATCGTTCGGTGATCGACAGGCTGTCGGCGACGAACAGGAAGTCGAACTTGCCCCGTTCGGCGGTCGCCGCCTGTTCCTGATAGCGGGCAAGGCTGGTGCTGGCATTCACGTCACGATCGGGATGGCGCCAGTCATGCCAGGTGCGGCCGACGCCATGCAGGATGAAGCCGAGCTTGATATGCGGAGAACGGGCCATGGCCTTGTCCTTCTGCTGGAGGGGAGGGTGAGCCCATTCCATTTACGCCCGGACGGTTCGCGCGACCAACGCGGACTCATCAAGCGCATATGAAATGGGCCAATAGGGCGGGCGTCAGTAGGAGAAGCGAGCGCTCAGCATCACCGTCGCGGGATCGGCATAATTTTTATAATAGACTCCGGTCGAGGGGATGTAGGTCGAACTGACCGGCTTGTTCGCGCCCAGGATATTCTTGCCCTGGATGGCGAACTGGAAACGGTCGTCCGGCAATATCCAGGTGATTGAGCCGTTGACGAAGGTCTGGCCCGGCACCTGGTCCTGCGGCCGGGCGAGGGCGTTCTGATAGAAGCTGCTCTGATATTGGGCGTTGGCCGACAGGCGCAATATGCTGCCCGACGCACCCATCGGCAGCGCATAATTGGCGCCGCCCGACAGGGACCATTTGGGCGCGTTCAGCAGCGGATTGCCATCGGCGTCGACGCCATTGCCGCCCGCGCCCTTATAATCGTCATAAATGGCCTTGAGATAACCGGCCGACGCCTGGAGCGAGAAGCGCTCCGACAGGCGCAGGTCATTTTCCAGTTCCACGCCCCAGCTATGCGCCTTGCCGGCATTGCCCCGGCGCGAGCCGACATAGACAGGGTCGTAGAAGGATACCTGAAGGTCCTTGTAATCATTGTAGAAGATGGCGAGATTGCTGCGCAGCGCGCCACCGAACAAGGTGGCCTTGAGGCCCCCTTCATAGGTCGAGACCTTTTCCGGATCGAAGGGCAGGGTGGCCATGTCCAGCCGGGTCGCGCGATTGTCGAACCCGCCCGATTTGAACCCGCGCGAATAGGTGAGGTAATTGAGCAGATTGGGCGTCCATTGCGCCTGCACCGACAATTTCGGTGTCAGTGCCTTCCAGGTCTTTTCCGCCTCGCCGGCGATCGACTGGGCCACGACATTGCGATCATCGTCGATCACCTTGTTGTCGAAGACGAAGCGCTTCCTTTCGATGGTGCCGCGCAGGCCGGCGGTCAGGCTGAATATGTCATTCGCCTTCCAGGTGCCCTCGCCGAACACGGCATAGGCATCGGTATAGGTGATGTTGTGGGCGCGCAGCCGATTGATCGGGGCGGTCGCGGCCGTGCCGGTGCGGCTGAAGCCATCGCGCTCCACGAAGAAGCGTTCATGCAGGTAGAAGAGGCCGCTGGTAAAGCTGAGGTCGCCAAAGTCGCCGTTCAGCTGCACCTCCTGGCTGAAGGCCCGGTCATTATAGTGGATCAGGTTCTTCTGGATCAGCGCGGCCTCGCCGTCATTCTCGTAATTGACGGGGTTGAGGTTGAAGCCAGTATAGGCGCTGATCGACTTGATAGAGAGACTAGGCGACAGGTCATAGACCAGCCGCAGCGACGCGCTGCGCGAATTGAGATGCTGGTCCGGTTCGACCTCCGAATAGGATCGGCGGCGGCTGAAGCTGCCGGGCTGGTTGACCGGAATATAGGACCGGGTATCGCTGCGGTCGCGCAGGATGTTGACGGTCAGCAGCGCGTCGAGATTGGCGATGCCGGTATAGCGCAGCTTGCCGCGCCAGGCGTCGAGGTCGATCCGGTTGACGTCATGGCCCAGCGTCGGGTCGTAGGTGACGCCGTCGCGGGTACGATGGATCCAGGCGATGCTGCCCGACAGGTCGCCCGCGATCTTGCCGCTGACCAGCGCCCGGCCCTGTACGTCATTATAGCTGCCATAGCCCAGTTCGGCGGTGACATGGGTGGTTTTGTCGGGCGCGCGGGTAATGATGCGCAGCGCACCAGCCGACGAGTTGCGGCCATAAAGCGTCCCCTGCGGCCCGCGTAGCAGCTCGATCCGTTCCAGATCGACAAATTCGCTCATCGAGGCGATCTGGCGCGGGATGTAGACATCGTCGACATAGATGGCGAGCACCGGCTCCTGGATCGGGTCGGATTCGCCCACGCCGCGCAGCGAGAAGGTCTGGGTGGTATGGCTGATCGACGTCCGCGCCACGAACAGGTTGGGCACCTGGCCGGCCAGGTCGCGGACATTGGTGATGTTGCGCTGCTCCAGCGTCTCGGGCGTGAAGGCGGAAATGGCGATCGCCGTCTTCTGCAGGTCGGTCGCGCGTCGCTCGGCGGTGACGATGATGCCGCCGCCGGCGTCGCCATCCTCTTCCGGCGCGGGCGCCTGTGCCCAGGCCGACCCGGCCATTGCCGCGGCCAGGATCGCGCCGCCGCTGGCGCCCAGGAAAATCCCTTTTGTCATTGTTCCCCACTCAACCGTGATCCGCCACGGCTTGGGACCGAGCGTTAACTGTCAACTAAAGTTGTAGACAATTTGCGCAAATGAGTTCGGGCAATGTGGCGGGAGAATGGCTCATAGATTCGTGCGGCAGAGATGGGGGCGCCGATCATCGGCTGTGGTCAGCTTCGGCGTGCTCCGCGCCCGCTATAAAGGGTAAGGGGCGATAGCCGCAGATTATTCCGGATCAGCAGCTCCGCGCAGGAGCGGATATCGGCGGTCAGCCGTTCGTCCAGGGGTATTGTGGGGGCAGAGCTGAGGCGCTGGGCATCGGCCAGCGAGGCAAGCAGGACCAGTTCGTCGTCACTGACATAGCGGGCGCCGGGCGGCTGGATGCGCAGGCCGCATTCGATGGCGATCCTGCGCAGGCGGGCGAAGCTGTCGATGGCCGCGAGACCGATCCGCTGCTCCTCGCCCCGCAGCATTGCGAGCACCCGGCGCTCGGTCCGCGTGCGGCGATGGAGGGGTAGGGTGGAGCGGTTCACAGCGCACGCGCCAATGTCAGCGAGACGACGGCACCCTCCCACTGGTTGCGCTGTTCCTGCCCGCTATAGCTGCCTGCCCGGCTTGGACTGTAGAAGCGGCGCAGCCGATGATAATCCTGACCGTTGAGCGCGCTGGCCCGCAGCGTCGTCTTGAACCCGGCCAGCGCCGTGGTTTCGACATAGGCATCGAACGCGGCATCGTCGCGCCAGGTCAGTCGCTCACCGGTGTAGAAGACATCGCCCTGTTCGGCGGCGGTATAGCTGATCCCCCAGGATGAACGCAGTTTCGGCACGTCGTGGCGGAACTCGGCGGTCAGGCTGCGTGGCGCGATATCGTCCATCTTCCTGTTGTCTCCGGTTACAGGGTCGCGCATGCGCGATCCCCGTAGCGTGCCGTCGAGCGTGAGCCGCGCGCCACGCAGGGCGGCATCGAGCGGCAGGGTTGCTTGCGTGCTGATGCCCCATTGCCGGGCATTGCCGATCGTCCCCAGCGCTTCGTCGCCGGTGGGGAGGAGGAGATAGCCAAGCATCCCCTGATGCCATTGATGATAGGCCTCGACCGCCAGCGCGCCGCCCTTGCCCCAGCGATGATCGGCACGGGCAAGGGCGCGGGTAATGCGGGCTGGGCGCAATTGCGCATTTCCACCGAGCGGCCGGCCGTCGGCCTGATTTACCGACGCAGCGAAGTCGCCGAAGTCGAGCTGATCGACCGTGCGGCGGATGCCCAGTCGCAACTGGCTGGTATCGCGCGGCGACCAGACCAGAGCGGCAGACGGTTTCCAATAGGACAGGCTTTGCTCGTTCGCAGCATCCCCCGTAACGCGGATGCGCGACAGTTCGAACGCCATGCCGCTTTCCAGCGTCCAGCGCTTGCCGAGGCGCAGTGTGACATTGGCAAAGGCCTCGCCCCGCAGTTCGGACACACGGCTATTGGCGTTGGCCAGGGTGATCGGCGTCAGGCCGCTGCCATTATCCTCCGCATAGTCGAGGGCACTGTTGAGCCGGTTATAGGCGATCTCCATCCCCAGTTCGGGGCGGAGCATATGGTCACCACCCCGCGTCAGCGTCGTGCGACCGACCAGCTCCAACGGCTTCTGCGCCAGCGTCGAAACGCCACGATAGCCCGGCTCGACATAGTCCTCGTTGGTGGTCAGGCGTTCGACCCGACCGAGCCCCACCAGCTTTGCCGACCAGTCCTTGCCAAGGGTGCGGGTCCAGTCGAGCCCCAATTCGCCACTGCGCCCCTTTTCGTCATAGCCGATGGTCCGCTCGATCATCGCTGCACCGTCAGTCGGCGTGATCATGATCGCCCGGTCGGATTCATAGCCATCCCGATTGAGCCGCAGATTGAGCGTCAGCGTACCGCCGGCCAGCGCGCCGGATGTCGATGCCGCAAGCCCGATCTCCGGTGCCTTGCCGATGATGCGCTCATGCCGGGTCTCGGTCGGCATGCCATTGCCGTCGCTGATATGATAGATGCCGTCGATCGGATAGCGGACCTGCTCGACCGACAGTTCCACATTGCTCTGCCAGCCGGCAATCTTGCGTGCATGGCTGATCTGGGCAGAGGGCGATATTCGGCCGTCGCGGGTATGGCTGAGCTTCAGCGAGGCATTGCCCGATCCACTCCCATCGGTGCGCAGGATGACATTGGCGACCAATGTCTGTCCCTGTGCCTCGGCCGCGTCGGTCCCGCGCAGCAGCACGACCCGCTCGACGCGTACGGCACCGATCCGGCGCAGCACTTCGGTAATGCCGCCGGCCTTCACCGTAGGCCGCTGGCCATCAATGAGCACATTGCCGGCCGCGCCGCCAAAACCGCGCAGGCTGTTGCCCTCGCTCAACAGGAAGCCGGGGGTGCGCTCCAGCATGTCGAGCGCGGTCTGAGGCTGAAAGGGCGCGTAGAAATCGGCCGGATAAACCGGATCAGGACCAGCCGGGACGATCGGCGGATGAGCTGGCGGGCTGTTGTTCTGAACTGCTTCCTGTTCACTCGCCATCGCGCCCGCCGTCATGGCAAGGCCGGCCATCATCGCATGGAACAGCATCATTGCAGGAAAGACTTTACCGGCACGACCCGTTCGATGCTTTCGGCCTTCACATCCTCGGGTGGCTCCAGGATAGGCTGCCGGGGCATTGACTGCGACTGTTCCGTCCGGAACTGTTCGGGGCCGGGCGGCACTTCGCTTGCCGCTTCCGGTGGCGCAGCCGGCGGAGCCACGGCAAAGATGCTCAGCGTCGGCGCCGATTTCGGCACGACATAATCGGTCAGTGGCGTATGGGGGAGAGGGGGCGAGGCCATATCTATTCCGAAAGCATGAGCAGCAGCATGGCGGGTGGCAGGGCTAGGAGGGTCATGACGCTCCATGCGCGCGCCGGATTGCGTGCGTGAAAGGCGCTCATTGCGATCACCGCGAACAAGGCAAAGCTGGCAAGCGTAACGCCGGTGACGGCTTCGACCGCATCAGTGCCAAGGCGAACGAGCAGGCGGGAAAGGGCCGCAGTGACGAGCGCGGTCAGGCCATAGGCACCCAGCGTGCAGGCCGTGATCCGTCCGGCATTGGCCCAGCGCGCACGAGCGACAGAGCTGAACCCGATCATGGCCGCACCCAAGTGAGGATGCGCTCGCGATTGCAATTGAGCGTCACGATCGTGACGGCGCCGGCGCTCAGCCAGCCGAACCAGGCGACGCTGCCATAACCCCAGCCAAGGCCAAGGCCTGCGATCAGGAAGGCGATGCTCAGCAGCGCAAAGCCCGCCTGGCGCAATCGGCGTGATTGCTGGTCGGGCAGCTTGCGACGAAGCCAGTCCTGCTGGTGGCGGGCCATCGCCAGAAACAGCAGCGCAAAGCCGCCGAGCGACAGCAGGGCTGTTGCGACATGGGTCATGCCGGCACCTCCTGAAAATCTTGCTTGGGCTGGCGCGTGCGGCTGCGCGCCTTGGCCTTGGACTGGTGGGTTGCCACCTTGCGGGCGGCAAAGGCGAAGCCGGTGGCGGTCAGGATCATCATCAGGTCGAACAGGATGAAGATAGCGTCACCCGCCATCACGCTGGCGGGCAGGCCGCGGGGCGTGGTGGCGGCGTTGACCAGCGGAATGGCGGCATAGAGCAGGGCGCAGGCGGCCAGCGTCTCGACCCAGGCCTGCCGTGCCGGCCGGCCCAGGCTCCAGATGAAAATCGCGCCCCAGGCGATGAACAGAGCGTTGACCTCCCAATCGGCGCGTCCGACCATGGTCGGATCGAGCAACCGGTTGGCGAGGAAATAGACGGCGATCCCTGCCGATGCGCCGGCGATGACGCCGATGTTCAGCCGTTCGACCAGACGGAAACCGAAATGGGGCCGGGCCGGATCGGGCAGCTTGGCGCGACGCTTGACCGTCCACAGCACCAGCCCGCTGCCGACCATGATCGTGCCGCCCACGCCGGAAAGGAAATAGAGCCAGCGCAAGGCCGGGTTGGCATAGCGGCCGGCATGGAGGTCGATCATTACCCCCTTGGTCGCGGTCGCTGCACCGCCTTCGCGCGGGCCGGCCAACGGTTCGCCGGTGGCGCCGTTAAGGTAGAGCATCGGCTGGTGGCCGCCCAGCGTTTCGGTGCGGGGCCAGATCCGGACGATAGCGGCTGCATTGCCGGGATGGCTGATGCTGACATAGCTGGGCTCGAAACCGGGACGCAAAGTGCGGGCACGCTGCAGCAGTTCGGGGATCGGGCGAAGGACGGCCTTGGTTTCGCTCGGCTCGCTCTTCGGCCCGGACGGGAAGGCGGCCTCATAATAGGCGTCGGTCGACGGGAAATTTGCGCTGATCGCCCATGGCATCAGGGTGAAAAGCAGGGTGACGAGCCCGGTATAGGTGATCATCAGATAGAAGGGCAGGGCGAGGACGGCGGTCACATTATGCGCGTCGAGCCAGGAGCGCTGGCCCTTGCCGAAGCGCAGCAGGAAGAAGTCAGTGAAGATCTTCTTGTGGGTGACGACGCCGCTCAGGATCGCGACCAGCATGGCGAGTGCAGCCAGGCTTACGAGCAGGCGCGCCCACATGACCGGCATATAATGAAGGTCGAAATGCATGCGATAGAGGAAGAAACCGCCGCGCGTATCGCGCACGCTGGTCAGGGCGCCGCTGGTGGCATCGAGCGTCCGTTCCTGCTGACTTGAGCGGTCGCCGCCCGCCGGTGTCCAACCGATGGAGAAGCCTTCGCCGCCGCGCGAACCGGGAAGGGAGAGCGTCCAGTCGTCTGCACCCGCGCCTTCCTTGCGCAGGATCGTGTCGGCGGCGTCGATTGCCTTATCACTGACCGGGGCGGGCGTCAGTTCGGGGCGCATCCATTGCGATATTTCCTGCTGGAAGAAGGCGACCGTGCCGAACAGGAAGATGACGAACAGCAGCCAGCCGGGCAGCAGCCCGGTCCAGGTGTGCAGCGTCGACATGGTCTGGCGCAACGATGCCTTCATGATGCCTTGCCTCCAGCGATCTCTACTGACCTGTGCTCGTGCATAACCCGCTGTTCGCTAATGCCCATCAATGCCCTGTTCGGTTGACGTTTGGCGGGGCCGGTTCTCCAAAAAACCGTCAAGAAATATTGGAAACCGTCCCGTTGCCCACAAAATGCCCACCCCTTTCGCTGGCGTATGGCCGGATGCATCACCGCGTCGGGAGGGTGCTGTTAACGCAAATGAGATTTATTTGCAAAACAAGACATTTGATTTTTGGGACGCCATGAAAAGTCCGCCAGATCAGTGCGAATAGATGTTATCCAAAATGTGACATCCCTCTGGCCGGACAGCGTAAATTGCAATTCTCGGCTTGTGCAGGACGCTGCCAAGACATGCCAATGAAGCGCCGGCAAATTGTTGATAATGGCGGTATGAAATCAGCAATTGACAGGATCGGCTTTGGAGCATCCAGCTCATGGCAGGCCGCGCGGATGCTATCACTTATGACCGCTTCATCACTTCATCGGAGCCGGTCTGTGAGACGTCGCTGGACGCAACCTTGTGGCGCCTGGCTGTGAATTGGGTGGTGGCGATGGAGCCTGACCGATCATCGACGGAGGCTAAGGCGCTGGGCAAGAATCCCAATTGCGAGACGCTGGCATCGGTGACACCGGCCTCAAGCGAACTTCCCCTGATGCTGAGCTTGCTGCTATTCCTGCCACAAAGCTGGGCATAGCGCGTGCATGTCCAAGGCGGGCATGCAACTGACCTTCCCAGTGACAGGCCACGGTCGTCCACAGGTGCCTCATGCGCCGGACTTCATCGCCATGCCTTGATGTCGATAATGGCCTGCGCCTTCTTGCAGTCCAGAAGGCTCGTTCAGGCAGGACAGGAAAAAAGTCCTGGACCCACCTCCTCAACCCACCTTGCCGGCAGCGCATCAGGCCATAATTGAGCGCCTGGGTCGTTCAGCTGGGCGCCTATGGCTCGCCGCCGATCGCCAAGCAAAAGTGGATGTCGATGGCGCGGGTGAATGACCGCCCGGCAGCCTTCCCGGTGCTGACCAGCCAGGCGACCGTCAATGGCCGGACCTTCCACCGGATCGCGATCAGCGGTTTTGGCAGCCGTGCGGATGCGCAGACTTTGTGCCAGTCGATCAAGGCGCAGCACGGCCAGTGTTTCGTGCGGGAAGGCGCGCCGAACGCGACGCCGCAGCGCTGGGCCGTGGCATCGACGCGCGGTCGCCAGTTCGCATCGCGCTGATCGCACGGCGCCTTCAGGCGTGATCATGACTTCATGCGGGCCGGGCCGAGAGGTTCCGGCCCGCAATGCATTTGCGCGCCGCGAGTGTCGCAATCGTGCGATGCGTTGAATTTCGGATTGTCTGGAACCAGCCCGGCCTTGCCAAGGGCTGAAATAGTGGCTCCCCGAGTAGGATTCGAACCTACGGCCATTCGATTAACAGTCGAATGCTCTACCGCTGAGCTATCGGGGAGCAGCCCCGCTTGCGCCGGGCAGGCCGCGCATATGCAG
>NZ_JBSXOQ010000037.1:0-2580 GCF_056859495.1 Sphingobium sp. L-44
GATTGCCGCCCTCCCATATCGGCGCCCGTAGGGCGGCACCACATAAAAGGGGCAGGAAAGCCTGCGAATAGCATCTGCTGGCATCGTACCGGATTTGTTCGCCCTTAGCGTGCAGATACGTCACTTTCGTGTAGTCACCCCCGATACAAGATTCCCGGCCGCTTTTCCTTCCCGCAAGACCCGCCGCGTGGCAATGCGAATGGAAAGCTGGAAAAGGACCAGTTGAGGGGGGTACGCAACCAGCGGAATGACCGGAAAAGGCCGGTTCTTAACAATTATCATAGCATTGTTTTTCTTTGCGCTCTTGCGATCCCGCACCGTTCGTCTAGTGTTCACAGACAATGTGACAGGGCCAATCCCTTCCGCTGGAAGGCCCAGGAGGCGCTGCACCGCATGGCCATGCCGCACCGGATGCGCGCCAAGCCGGATGGATATATGACAGAGAAGGCGACTGCGGAAAAAACAGAGACCCGGCAGGGTCCCGGAGCCGATGGAGATGAAGCTCTCTGGCTCAGCGCGATCATAGAGAATAGTTTCGACGCGATCCTCAGCAAATCCCTCGACGGCATCATCACGAGCTGGAATGGCGCGGCCGAACGCCTGTTTGGCTATCTGCGCGAGGAAGCGGTCGGCAAGTCGATCACCCTCATCATTCCGGAAGACCGGCTGCATGAGGAGGAGGATATCCTCGCCCGGCTGCGGCGCGGGGAACGGATCGAGCGGTTCGAGACCATCCGCCGCGGCCGGGACGGCCAGCTCATCGATATAGAGATCACCGTTTCGCCCGTCCGTAACGAGCAGGGCCATATCATCGGCGTGTCCAAGGTGGCGCGGGACATCAGCGAACGGCGGCGGCAGAGCGAGGCCCAGTCCCTGTTGCTGCGCGAAATGAACCATCGCATTAAGAATCTGATGACGATCCTGCAAAGCCTGATCGCCGTCGGGCGCAGGCGGTCGGAAAGCGTGGATGATTTCGCCGAACGGCTCAGCACCCAGTTGCAGACGCTGGCTGCGGCCCACCAACTTGTACTGGGCGATCTCAATGAAAACACCACGCTGGAGGACGTGCTGCACGCGATCCTCGCCCCCTATGGCGAAAACGGCACGCTCAGCCTGAAGATCAGCGACACTCCGGTTGCCTCCGGCGCGTTGACTTCGCTTGCGTTGATCTTCCATGAACTGGCGACGAATGCGGTCAAATATGGCGGCCTTTCGCATCCCGGTGGCAAGCTGACGGTGGAAAGCCGCGAGGAGGGCGACCATGTCACCATCCTCTGGCGTGAAATTGGCGGCCTGCCTCCCCCTGCCGAGACCGCGCCGCAGAACAGCCCGCAGGGCTTTGGCACGCGCCTGCTCCAGAGCGCGATCCAGGGGTTGCACGGGCGCTATTCCCGGCACTGGCGGGATGGTGTCTTTGAAATCAGCCTGTCCTTCCCGATCGACCGGCTCTGCCGATAAGGCAGAATGGACCCGGCCGATCAGATATCCGGCAGCAGCTGCTCGGCAAAACCCCACCCTTTGAGGGCGGTTGCGCGGGCGAGCAGGGTGTCGGCGTCGGCGACATCGAAAGGATGGGCGTTTTCCATGTCATCCAGCTCATCCCATCCAATCGGCACCGCTACCGGCGCGCCGGGACGCGCGCGGGCGGAATAAGGCAGGATGGCGGTGCTGCCGCGCTGGTTGCGCAGCCAGTCGATGAAGATGCGGCCCTTGCGCTTTGCCTTGCTCATCGTCGCAACGAAGCGGTCTAGCTCGGCCGTGCTCAGCGCCTCGGCGAAGCGGCGGGCGAAATCCTTGTGGGTGTCCCAGTCATGGCCGGGCGTCAGCGGCACCACCACATGCACGCCCTTGCCGCCAGA
Source organism: Sphingobium sp. L-44 (assembly GCF_056859495.1). Taxonomy (NCBI): domain Bacteria; kingdom Pseudomonadati; phylum Pseudomonadota; class Alphaproteobacteria; order Sphingomonadales; family Sphingobiaceae; genus Sphingobium; species Sphingobium sp. L-44. The sequence goes on from NZ_JBSXOQ010000037.1 coordinate 1,860, forward strand.
CAGCATCGCGAACGAGACAAGCCCGATATCGCCAAGCCGAGCGGCAATATCCCGCGCCGCCGTCTTTACCACATCAAAGCCCAGACCCTCATCGGGATCGAGGTCGAAGATCATCCGGTCGGGCAATTCCAGCGCGTCGGCGCGGCTGCCCCAGCCGTGGAATTCGATCGTCCCCATCTGCACGCAGGCGAGCAGCCCGTCGGCATCCTCGACATAGATATAATCCTCGACCGCGCCGTCCTTCTCCCGCACCGGCACGCGATGCACCTGCGGCCCCAGTGCGCCGCCATCATGGCGCTGGAAGAAGCATTTCTTCGCGCGACCCTGCGGACATCGCACCAGACTGATCGGTCGATTGGCGGCGAAGGGCAGCATCAGCGGCGCGATATGGGTATAATAATCGGCCAGCTCGCCCTTGGTCTGGCCGCTTTCCGGAAAGATCACCCGCTCCCGGCTGCTGATCTTCACCGCACTTTCCGGGACAGGCGCGGGCGCGGCCGCGGGCTTTTCCGGCGTCACCGACCGCGCCTTCTTGTCAGCGCGCAGGCCCAGGAAGCTGCCATGGCGCACCCGCCCGTCGGAGGGCATAGCGTGGAAGGTACGCTAAACGATGGAGTGGATGGCTCCCGCTCACCGGCTGAGGCAGACTGCCTCGGCTGAAGAGCGAGGAGACGGACGATGAGTGAGATTGTCACGATTGGGCTGGATATCGCGAAGTCGG
>NZ_JBSXOQ010000038.1:0-11703 GCF_056859495.1 Sphingobium sp. L-44
GAACCGATCGCATTGGGTCATGTCGCGGCGCATTGGGACGAACTGCTGCGGTTCGCCACGTCGATCCGCACCGGCACCGTCACTGCTTCGGCAATGCTGCGCCGCTTGTCCGCCTATCCGCGACAGAACGGACTGGCCCTCCCACTACGCGAGCTGGGCCGCCTCGAACGCTCCATTTTCATGCTCGACTGGCTGCGCGACATCGACCTGCGCCGGCGCACCCAGGCGGGCCTCAACAAAGGCGAAGGCCGGAACGCGCTCGCCCGCGCGCTCTTCTTCAACCAGCTCGGCCAACTGCGCGATCGTCGGTTCGAGAACCAGACCTATCGCCCCTCCGGCCTCAACCTCTCGTCGGCGCCATCATCTTGTGGAACACTCGCTATCTCGAAATGGCCCTGGCGGACATCGGCACAGCCGACGAAATCACACGCCACATCGCGCCATTCTCCTGGGAGCATATGTCGCTGACCGGTGAGTATACCTGGAAGGTTCAAAATCAACCCGATCCGGACGCCTTGCGACGGCTGCGCGCGGTCAACTCCCTACTTGCCGCGTGACGTTCGCTATCCGTTCGCCCTTTCCGTGCAGATACGTCACTTTCGTGTAGTCACCCCTACAGCATCATGAGTCGAGCGCGGTGTTGAAAGCAGATGTCTTATGACTATCCTGCCCCATGCCCGAAAAGGACTCGACGACAAGGAGCGCACGGTCGATGCGTCGCAAAAAGCTGCGTGAGGACGCAGCTGGCTATCGACGTTCAACATACGCCCTCTCCCCTACATCCATCGACATCGTGGAGAAGATCCGGCAGCGCCTCACACTGCCGTCCCGCGAGGCAACGATCAACGCCATACTCGAACGGATCGATAGCGACATTCTCTTGCGCTACGAATTCCTTGGCCCGCGAACGCCAGATCGCGCCAACAAAGAGCCATGAATCCTACTGCCGGCAATCGGCTCAAACCGGCCGTCAGTTTAAGTCTCACTCCACCATTGCGTGCTTCTGCGCAACACGTCGGCCAAGACTGGCGCGGATGCCGTTATCTAACTGGGAAATGCCTGTAGAACGTGGAAATCGACACACCAATTGCAGAGGCAATCTCGGTGGCCGACATCTCGGTTTTCAAAAGTTTTTCGGCAGCGGCCCTACGCTGTTCAGTCATTACAGATCTTCGCCCCCCAAATCTCCCTTTACGACGAGCAACGTCGAGTGCCGCATTCGTTCGCTCCCGAACCAGTTCGCGCTCCATCTGGGCCATCGCGGCAAGAATGTTGAACACGAGACGTCCAGCTGTTCCCGATGTATCGATGCCGTCGGTGATCGAGCGGAGACCGATCTGTTTGCCTTCGAGCTCAGCGGCAAGGTCGACCAATCCCTTCATCGTGCGACCCAAGCGATCCAGCTTCCAGACCACGATAACATCGCCAGGGCGCGCATAATCGATCGCCTCTGCAAGGCCAGGACGGTTCACCCTCGCCCCGCTGGCCTTGTCAGAAAACTGACGCTCGCAGCCGGCGCGTTGCAGGGCTTCGATCTGCGGCGTCAAATCCTGGTCGGCCGTCGACACTCTCGCGTATCCAATCAACATGCGGTTTTCTCAAAACTCATCGACAAGACCCTGCAAAGCTGGTTACTAACGAACATGGGTTTTGAACAGTCTGCATTTTGGAGGCGATCCTTGGAAACGAGACGTTTAGAACTGCGGGCAGGAGATTTCCCATGACCGCGTTCCAAAACCGATCGTTTGCGAGAACACCCCTGCCTACCTGGCTTCATCCGCGAAAGCACGAAGATGGTACCCATCCGTCATGCCGTACAAGGCCGAAGCAGGGGCCGGGCCGACGAACTTACCGCTCTCATCGTGCTATCGCGGATGAAGCGGCTTCGCTTCGTGCTTTCGCGGATGAAAGGCCCTCTTCGTGCTTTTGCGGATGAAACGACCTCTCTTCGTGCTTTCGCGGATGGTGGTCCCAGACCGCACCAACCGCTAGGATGAACCTTATGGCACCGAAGCAACGCGACCTCTTTATAATGGACAGCCCGCTCCTCGCTGACGTGCGGGGCGATCGGTCGTTGATGGCGTTCCCATTCTTCGCACTAAGCAAAGGTAAGTGGACAAAACCACTCGCCTACGACAACGGAACCGTGTCGATCGAGATTGTCCCGACCGCAAAGGGAGCCGCGACGATCTACGACAAGGAAATCGTCCTCTACATCGCCAGCTTAATGATCGCCCGTCTTGAGGCTGGAGAGGAGGTGGCCCAGGAGTTCCACTTCACAGCCCACGACCTTTTCTGCGTCACCGGAAACAATCCATCCGCGCGGTCCTACAGTCGTCTCTCGCAGGCATTGGAGCGGTTACAGGGCACGCAGATCAAGACTAACATCGAGGCGGGCGGCGAAGGTGAGGAAGGCTATTTTTCGTGGCTGTCCGAGGCGAAGCTTTACTACACTCGGAATAAGGATGCCCAGAGCGATGTCCGACGACTAAAAGCTATCCGCGTCCGGCTTTGCGACTGGCTTTACCGAGCAATCCTCCATGACCGGCAAATACTCAATTACGCCAACGGGTATTTCCAACTCGGTCCAGTGGAGCGCCGATTATACGAAATAGCGCGGTCCACTTGCGCCACGGGACCGCATGAAATGGACCTGGACGAACTGCGCCGTCAGCTCGGATACCAAAACTCCCTGCCGCACTTCCGGCACGCCTTGAAAGCGATCGCGGAGGCCGACGCCATCCCCGACTACCGCCTTGTTCTGATCGGAGCAAAGGCCGCATCGCCCAAGAGTCGCCCGCCGAGTTATAGCCGCGTGCGTATCGAACCACGGAACACACTAATCGCAGCCTGAAGTTGCCAACTTGGTATTGCGATTCGCGTTCATCCGCGAAAGCACGAAGAGGGCCTTTCATCCGGGAAAGCACGAATAGCCGGACCGCTTTCATCCGCGAAAGCACGAAGAGAAGCCGTTTCATCCGCGAAAGCACGAACGATTCCCCTTCCCCATCCGCGAAAGCACGAACGGTTCTTCTTTCATCAGCAAAGCTAATTTTGCAAAATCGGGGCCGCAGATAATCGCGAGCGATGATCGAAGATATGGAGCGACCGTGACCACATAAACGAATGCCCGGCACGAAGGCCGGGCACCCTGGAACGTGATGAGCGATGCTTGCAGGCATCGATCGGGCCACAGACAGTCCCTTCTCATACCCGTTCCCGAGCTTTTGTTCAAGGGAGCGCCCTTCGCGCCACGCTATAGTTTTGCCTGGTCCCGGTCCCAACAAGGGGACGGAAGATGGGAGCTATTACCCTCGCGAAAGCCAGCTTCATGGCGCTCGACCAAATCGAGCGTACGCGGCCGAAATCACGATCGGGGGCGGCAAACCCGACGCGCGCGCATGTTCACCCAAACAGCCGCAAGGCCGGCACGTTCGAGGACGACTTCTTCTACCGCTACGCCAAGGGCGAGCCGGATCGGCTCTACAAGAACGCCACGGAACTGCTGAAGCGCAAGAACGCGGTCCGCCGGCTTGCCCGCGCCGAGGGGCGACCACTCACCGAAGATGAACAGCTCCTCACGCTGATAACGCCCGCAGCGGTACGCGTGTTCAAGGAGCTTACCGATCTTGCCCGCAACTGCGCTGGCAAGGTGTTCCCAACCTGGGAATGGATCGAGACGCACACCGGACTCTCTCGCGCGAGCGTTGGACGCGGGCTATCGATCCTCTCCAAAATGGGATTGCTCGACAAACAGCGCCGGTGCGTACCGATCGATCCTCCCGCCGATCGTCCAAAGGCCCGCAACGCACAAACGTCCAACGTCTATCGGATGAGCTTTCCCAACAGGCTCGCGCGATTCCTTCCGCGTTTTCTACGGCCCATTCCTCTCCCCGATGACGTGGTGCAGCGTGAGGTCGACCGGATCGAAGAGATCGAGGCGATGAGGCTATGGCGCTCGCCCCGACAGGTTGTTGCCGAGGAGATTGTGGATGTGGACCTGCGGCGCATATTGGACAGCCTCGCCATGGCCATCGAGAACCAAGAGTCTCAAAAAAATGGTCAACCGCTCCTAGATTCATATTATATAAGCTGTGAGAAGAGTTGGCCTGGTCGGCCAACGCCCTAACGCCTGACGGCGAGACAGCCCTAGAACCACCAACCCCGACTAGCCACAGCCGCCAACGCCAGATTGAGCCGTGGAACGCGGCGCTGTGCGCCGCGGTGCTCCCGAAAGGAGCAAGCGTTTACCGTGGCGCTCAAAAGGCCGCCTTCATGCTTGGTTCAGCTGATTTTCGTTGATGAACGGGACCATAGCGCCAGTCTGCGCTGTCAAACGGCGTTCAAAAGGGATCCCCGATCGGCGTCGAAGAGGGACCCCTTTTCGGATATGATGTTGGTTTGTTGAAGATGGCCTTGCGCTGCGTGCGGCGGAGGGCGGGCGTAGCCCGACCGGAGGCGCGCGCAGCGCAAGATAGATTTTTGAAGGCGCCGAAGGTGGCTGTCAGCTGCGGTTTTTGAAGCGCCAGCTGTCGTTGCCCGTCTCGACGATATCGCAGTGGTGGGTGACGCGGTCGAGCAGCGCCGTGGTCATCTTGGGATCGCCGAACACGGTCGGCCATTCACCGAAGGCGAGGTTCGTGGTGATGATGACGCTGGTGCGCTCATAAAGCTTGCTGATGAGGTGGAACAGCAACTGCCCTCCCGAGCGGGCGAACGGCAGATAACCGAGCTCGTCAAGCACGATCAGGTCGAGCCGCGACAGCTGCGCCGCCAGGGTCCCGCCTTTGCCGATCCGGGTCTCCTCTTCGAGGCGTGTCACCACTCTACGGCTTTCGCAAGCGTGACAGGCAATGAGCCCGCATAAACGTCTCATCTGGCCAAGCGGTGTGGCCAGCGCGATCGCGGCCCCCTCGCCTCACATCTTCGATCGCGGAAAAATCAGCGCGTCCATGGACAGGGCGCCGCCGCCATGCGCGATCAGAGGCAGCAGGATCGCGGCCCAGCTCAGATGCGTCGGCCAAGCGTCAGGATACACGAATGTCTGGATCACCAGGGTCATGCCGAGCAGAGCGCCCGCCGACAACCGCGTGAACAGGCCCAGCACCAGCAATATCGGAAAAAGGTGCTCGGACCAGGTCGCCATCGTCGCCGCAATCCCGGGCGGGACGAGCGGGAGGGCATATTCGGTGCGAAACAGCTCATATGTGCTGTCGGTGATGGTGATGACGCCTTCCACCTTCGTCCGGCCCGACTGGAAGAATATGGCCGCGACGCCCAGGCGGGCGACCAGCAGCAGCAGCGCGTCCGGTAACAGCGCCTCTATCCGCCGGACAACGGCGTCACGCAAAGGCAAGAACTGGGTCATCGTTGGTCTCCAGGAAGGTCGGCCGGGGCGAGATGAGGCCCCGGCCGCGATGTTCATGCCTTGGGCGAAAGCGAGCCGTTGCCCTTGGGGGTCTTGATCGAGGTGCAGGTTCCGGCCTTCACCAGCTTCCAGGCGTTGCCCTGATAGTCGACCTTCGACGTGCCCGCGCAGCTGGTGCCGGCGCCCGCCGCGCAGTCGTTCTTGCCGGCCAGCGAGACGCCGTAGCATTTCTCCATCTTCGGCTTCGTTTCGGCATGGGCGGACGCCGCGAGAGCGCTGGCGGAAGCGATGGCGATGCTGGCGGCGATCGCCGCATGAGTGGTGCGCATGATGATGTCCTCTTCGATCCGTCGCCTCTTCGCGCGGCCCGGACAGGAGCCGGACCGCGCGGTGACCGGGGAGGAGGCGGGGAAGCCCGTGTCACATCGACCAGTTCGGGAAACGACAGGGTGCGGTTACAATGCGCTCGCGCAAAAAATTATCGGTCGCTGTCGTAACCGACGACCGGGCTCGTGCGAACAAGCGGGCGAGGAGACTGAATGCAGACGACAGAGGGGCATCTGCGCGCGTTGATGATCGATGGGCTTGGCGGAGACGCCGCCGCCCATGCGGCGTTGCTGCGCCTGCTTGTCCCGCTGCTGCGGGGTTTCTATCGACGCCGGGTTCGCGGCGCCGACGACGATATCGAGGATATGGTGCAGGACACCCTTATTGCCGTTCACACACGCCGTGCGACCTATGATCCCGAGCGCGCCTTCACAGCGTGGCTCTACGCCGTTGCGCGGTACAAGATGATCGACCATTTTCGCCGCGTCGGCCGGCTGAGGCCGATCGACGATCTGGCGGATTCCCTGGTCGCGGACGAATTCGAGGCCAGCAGCATCGCCAGGCTCGATATAAATGATCTGCTGGAGCAGCTTCCGCCCAAGCAGGCGCGGATGATCCGCGCGATCCGGCTTGAGGGACTGAGCGTCGCCGAAGCCGCGAGCGCGGAGGGAATCGGCGAATCCGACGTCAAGGTATCGGTGCATCGCGGGCTGAAAGCGCTGATGGCGCGGGTGCACGGGGCCGTGCGATGAATACGGACGATCTGATCCAGACCCTTGCCGGCGACACCCGCCCGGTGGCCCGAAACAGCATCGCGCGGCGGTTGGTCGTCGGTGTGTTCGCCGGCGGCGTCGCATCCGCGCTGATGATCATGGCGTCGATCGGCGTTCGCCCGGATCTGGGAGCGGCCATGCAGGGCGCGTCCTTCTGGTTGAAGTGGGGATATACCTTGTCCCTGTCGATCGCCGCGCTGATGACGACCGCCCAGCTGGCGCGCCCCGACAGCGGGCGATTGCGCGGCTTGTGGGCGCTTGCAACACCCGTCATGCTTCTTGGCGTGGTCGGCCTTGTCGAACTGGCGCAAACGCCGCACTCGCAATGGATGGCGATGTGGCTCGGTCATAGCTGGAAGAGTTGCCCCTGGCTGGTCCTTTCGCTGTCCGTCCCGATCTTTGTAGGCCTGCTATGGTCCTTCCGCCGTCTAGCCCCCACCCGTCTGCGCGCCGCCGGGGCAGCCGCTGGACTGGCGGCGGGAGCCTTCGCTGCGACAGTCTACTGCATCCATTGTCCGGAGGTGTCGGCGATCTTCGTGCTGACATGGTATTCGCTGGGAATGCTGCTCGCGGCCTTTCTCGGCATGATTGTGGGGCCGCGGTTGCTCCGCTGGTGAAGCCGGATTCCAGCTCCGCCAGACCATGTCGCCGCCGGTCGCGGAAATTTCGGACTGCCCTGTAACCGCCGGCCGCGCCCGACCGAAAGACAGACGCCATCTTGGCTCAACATTCTTCCGGAGAGTTCCTCATGCACACCTACAACACCGGCATCGGCATCGCCGCTTCCGCAGCCGCCATCGCGATCGTGGCCGCCGCCGCCCCTGCCGTGGCGAAGGACGACGCGAACACGAAGGTCGTTCACTGCTACGGCGTCAACAGCTGCAAGGGCACGTCGGACTGCAAGACCGCCAGCAACGAATGCAAGGGCCAGAATGGCTGCAAGGGCCAGGGCTTCAAGGCCATGACCGTCAAGGCGTGCAAGGCGGCCGGAGGCAGCCTGACCGAACCGAAATGACGTTCCCATGTCCGGCGCGCACAGGTGCGCCGGACAGTCCTTGCCAACAGGAAGCGTGCCCATGATCCCGTCATTTCCAGGTTTCGGACTTGGCCTGCGCAAACAGCATTATGCCGACGTTCTGGACGACCGTATCGACGTCGATTTTCTCGAGGTGATCTCGGAGAATTTCATGATCGACGGCGGCCGACCGCGACGGATCCTGCGCGATATTCGCGCGCGCTACCCCGTCGCCCTCCATGGCGTGTCCATGTCCATAGGCTCCGCCGATGGCCTCGACGGCACCTATCTCGCCCGGCTTCGCGCGCTGGTGGACGACATCGAGCCTCTGTTCGTGTCCGATCATCTCAGCTGGTCGCGGATCGAGGGGTTCAGTTCACACGATCTGCTGCCCCTGCCCTACACGCAGGAAGCATTGGATATCGTCAGCGCCAATATCGACCGCGCGCAGAATGCGCTGGGACGCGCGATGCTGATCGAAAACCCGTCGACCTATATCGACTTCGCTCCGGCGGACATGACCGAATGGCAGTTCCTGGACGCCCTGTGCGCGCGAACGGGCTGCGGGCTTCTGCTGGACGTCAACAATGTGTTCGTCAGCGCCAGCAACCATGGCTTCGACCCGATCGCCTATCTCGACGCCGTGCCGCATGACCGCGTGCGCCAGATTCACCTCGCCGGGCACAGCCAGGGCGAACGCCTGCTGATCGATACGCATGACCAGCCGGTGCCCTTGTCCGTCTGGCATCTCTACGCGCATGTCCTCCCGAAGCTCGGGCCGGTCGCGACCATGATCGAGCGCGATGACGCCATTCCGCCCTTGGCGGACCTGATGGCCGAACTCGCCATTGCCCGCGGAATCGCCGCCGGCGGTATGGAGAAGGCGGCATGAGCCTGCTGGCGCTTCAACGCGACATGCGGGACTGGCTGACGCAGGAAGACATGGCCGCAGCCGCACGCATCGGCGTGACTGCGGAGCCCGGTCTGGCCGTCTATCAGAACAATTACCGCACCCAACTGGTCGCCTGCCTCGAAAGCAGCTTTCAGCGGACCCGCGACTGGATCGGCGAGGACATGTTTCTTCATGCCGCGGTGAATCATATCGACAGCGTGCCGCCGAGCAGCTGGACGCTCGACGCCTACGGGCGGGACTTTCCGGCCACGCTGGCGCGGCTTCATCCCGCAGATCTTGAGATCGCGGAGATTGCCGCCATCGAGCTCGCGCTGGAAGACCTGTTCGTCGCAGCTGACTGCGTCGCCGTAGGAGTGGAAGATTTGGCCGACGTTGATTGGGATCGCGCGATAGTGACCTTCGCGCCGTCGATCGACCTCCTGCATCTTGAAACCAACGGGTTTGCGATATGGCAGGCCCTGGTCGACCAGAAGGAGCCCCCCGAGCCCCGATATCTGGACAAGCCCGAGGTCGCCCTCCTGTGGCGCGAGGGCGAACAATGCCGCATCAGGATCGTGGGCGACGCCGAGTTGAAGGCGTTGCTCAACCTACGGCGAGGCATGACGTTCGGCGAGCTGTGCGGCGACAGCGCGCTGTCGCTTGGCGACCAGGCTGGCGCGGCGGTGGTCGGACAATGGCTGGGCGCGTGGCTATCCGACCAGATGATCGCCGCCATCAACTAGGCCTCGCGCACCGGGCCGCGAGGCGCACAACCAGCCGTGAAGATCGCGCCATCTCCGGTATCCTTGCCCCTGAGAACTGGGGATTGGGATCACACCTCAAACCATGGTAGGACGTCCGCCGCCGAACGGGCATAGGCATCTGCAGGCGGCGGAGGATTTGCCATTCCGATGAAGACGATAGGTTTGGTGGAACTCGCAAGGATCGCCGGCGTCCACGTCTCCACGGTGTCGCGCGCGCTGGATGACAATCCCCGGGTTTCGGCCAAGACGAAGACGCGCATCCGGGCGCTGGCGGAAGAACATGGCTTTCGCCTCAATCAGACGGCGAGCTTCTTCCGCAAGCGCAGGACCGGCGCTGTGGGCGTGGTTTTTCCGCTGGGGCACGAGGTGCAGCAAAGCCTGTCCGATCCCTTCTTCATGGGTTTGCTCGGCCCCCTCGCCGACGCGCTGGCGGAGCAGGGTTACGACCTGCTGCTGTCCCGCGTCGTGCCGGGCGACGAAAGCTGGCTGGAGAATATGGTTCTGTCCGGCCGGGTCGATGGCATCATCCTGATCGGTCAATCGGACCAGACCGATGTCATAGAAGGCGTGGCGAAACAGTTCGCGCCGCTGGTCGTCTGGGGCGCGCATCGCCCGGATCTGGCGCAGATCACCGTCGGCACCGACAATCTGTCGGGCGGAGAGATGGCGGCGCGACATCTTATCACCATCGGGCGGCGCAGGCTGGCGTTTCTCGGCGATCCGACCGTCCCCGAATTCGCCGACCGCTATGCGGGCTTCCACCGCGCCATCGGTCGGGCCGCGGAGGTCGAGGAAATCCTGCTTCCCCTGCACCTGACCGATCAGGACGCCTATCAGGACATGGCGCGTTATCTGGAAGGACACGCTTCGCCGGACGGCATCTTCGCCGCCTCGGACGTGATCGCGATGAGCGCGATGCGGGCTGTGGCGGACCAAGGGCTGCGCGTGCCGCAGGACGTGTCGATCGTCGGCTATGACGACATCAGCATTTCCGCGCATACGGTTCCGCCACTCACCACCGTCCGCCAGGATATGCGCAGCGGCGCGCGGCTGCTCGTCGATCTCCTCATGCGCCGCATGGGCGGTGAGACGGTGTCGTCCGTCGCGATGAAACCAGAACTGATCCTGCGCGGGTCGGCCTAGATCAGGCCGCCACGCCACGCTCCTCCGTCATGCGCAACGTCGCCGCCGCCGCGACCAGCATCATGGCGCCCGACAGGAGGAGCACGTTGCGGGGATCGCCCCCCAGCAACGGTCGGTAGATGAGCGGCATCACGAGCGTTTCGATCATCATCGGAATGACGATAAACATGTTGAAGATGCCCATGTAGACTCCGGTTCTGGCAGGCGGGATGGCGCGCGCCAGCATGACATAGGGGTTGCCCATCAGGCTGGCCCAGCCGACGCCGACGCCGATCATTGCGGGAACGAGGCCGATCCTGCTCGTCACCAGGCTGAGCCACAGCATGGCGGCGCCGACCAGCAGCATCGCGCCCGCATGCACCGGCCTCGCGCCGACCCGCCGGACGATCGGCATCATCGCGAACGCCGCGATGAAGGCGACGAAATTGTAGAGCGCGCCCGCCTGCCCCGTCACAAGGACGGCTTGGCGGAACGCAGCGCTGCTCGCGTCCGCCGTGCCGAACAGCGACCGGCCAAGGGCAAAAGCGATATATTGCCAGTAGGCGAACATCGCGAACCACTGGAACAGCATGGCGACGGCCAACTGCCGCATGGGTCGAGGCATATCGCGCAGCGCCGCCATAAAGTCGCGCGCCGCCGCCTTCGCCGTCAAAGCCTCGCCATCGATGCGCGCGCGATCCTGCGGGTCGAGCGGCAGTTCGGGGACGCGCATGACCGAGTAGAGGATCGTCTGCGCAGCTTAAGAGCGCTAATCCAACGATGCCACCCTTCCCTTCGCGCGCTCAACGCGACTGCATCCCTTAGCGCAAACTGATCCAGCCTCCGGTAACTTCGGCACGATCAGAGAGTTAAGGAAGCGACAGGATCTTACTGTTAGGTAGCGAACATGCCCCAAGCGACAGTTCAGGCCTGGCTCTCCCTCTATGCCGCCGTCGGCGTCATGGCATTAATGTGCGCTACCTTCGCAATTGCCAAAACAGCTTACGACTATCGACAGGGGGGAATCGGTCTTCCCACAACATCGACGCTGGATAAGATGCTCGTGCTCCCCAGGGTCTGGGTACGTTGGCAGATCAACTATCTCCAAGGTGCGCCGGCAGTTTTATGTATTGCGATCTATTTTGCACACTATCTGGGGTTTGAAACACTCGTTGATGTGTAGGCAAACAATTCGACCCCCCTGCCCTGCGCTATCCTAGGAAGACTGGGGTGGGAAGCCGTCTGGATCGACGCCATTCTTGACACGCCGTTGCTCCAACCCTTGGTGATTGCGGCAACATGAGGGCATAGCGTGGAAAGTACGCTAAACGATGGAGTGGATGGCTCCCGCTCACCGGCTGAGGCAGACTGCCTCGGCTGAAGAGCGAGGAGACGGACGATGAGTGAGATTGTCACGATTGGGCTGGATATCGCGAAGTCGG
>NZ_JBSXOQ010000039.1:0-61328 GCF_056859495.1 Sphingobium sp. L-44
CCTGGTCGGCTATGACCAGGCGGTGTTCGACAAGATCGTCGCCGATTATGCCGCGTTCGCGCAGAGCATCGGCATCAGCGCCTTCACGCCCATCCCCATCTCCGGCTTCAAGGGCGACAATATCACCGCCCGGTCCGACAAAACCCCCTGGTATCAGGGGCCGACCCTGATGGCGCATCTCGAAAGCGTCGAGGTCGATGCCACCACTGCGGCGGCCAAGCCCTTCCGCATGCCGGTCCAGTGGGTCAATCGCCCCAATCTCGACTTTCGCGGCTTTGCCGGCCTGATCGCCAGCGGCTCGGTCAAGCCGGGCGATGCCGTGCGGGTGCTGCCCTCGGGCAAGACCAGCACCATCTCGCGCATCGTGACGATGCCGGGTGGAACCGGCCCGGCAAGCGGGACCGGTGGCGATGGCGACCTCGACGAAGCGATCGCCGGCCAGTCGGTCACGCTCTGCTTCGCCGACGAGATCGACTGTTCGCGCGGCGACGTGATCGCCGTCGCCGACAATCCTCCGGAGGTCTCCAGCCAGTTCGAGGCGACCATCGTGTGGATGGATGACGAGGCGATGCTGCCGGGCCGGCCCTATTGGCTCAAGATCGGCACGCAGAGCGTCTCGGCCACCGTCCAGGCGCCCAAATATGTCGTCAACGTCAACACCATGGAGCATCTGGCGGCCAAGACGCTGGACCTCAATGCCATTGGCGTTGCCGAACTGGCGACCGACAAGCCGATCACGTTCGAGCCCTATGCCGACAACCGCACGCTCGGCGGCTTCATCCTGATCGACAAGATCTCCAACCGCACCGTGGCGGCGGGCATGCTCCACTTCTCGCTGCGCCGCGCTCAGAATGTCCATTGGCAGGCGACCGACATCGGCCGCGAGGCCCATGCCCAGCTCAAGAACCAGGTGCCCCGCATCCTCTGGTTCACCGGTCTCTCGGGCTCGGGCAAGTCGACCATCGCCAATGAGGTGGAAAAGCGGCTCGCGCTGATGAACCGCCACACCTTCCTCTTGGACGGCGACAATATCCGTCATGGCCTCAACAAGGATCTGGGCTTTACCGAGGCGGACCGGATCGAGAATATCCGCCGGGTCGGCGAGGTTGCCAAGCTGATGGCGGATGCGGGCCTGATCGTGCTGACCGCCTTCATCTCCCCCTTCCGCGCCGAGCGCGAGATGGTGCGCGAGATGCTGCCGGACGGCGAGTTCATCGAGATCTTCGTCGACACGCCGCTGGAGGTCGCCGAGGCGCGCGACGTCAAGGGTCTCTACAAGAAGGCCCGATCGGGCGCCCTCAAGAACTTCACCGGCATCGACAGTCCCTATGAGGCGCCCACCGCTCCGGAAATACGGGTCAACACCGTCGAGATGACGCCGGAAGAGGCCGCCGAGCATATCATCCGCAAGATCATGCCGCTCAAATGAGGGAGGGCAGCATGACTGACGCGGACCTGGCCGCCCATCTCGCCGAGACCGCCGGCCGCCTGCTGCTGGAGGTCCGCGCCTCGGGCCTGTTCAGCGCCAAGGCGCTCGGCAAGGCCGGCGACCAGACCGCCAACCAGTTCCTTGTTGCTGCGCTGCGCGAACAGCGGGCCGAGGACGGGTTGCTCTCCGAGGAGATGGCCTGCGATGGAGCCAGACTTACCCACAGCCGGGTGTGGATCGTCGATCCGGTCGACGGCACCCGCGAATATGGCGAGGCGCGCGCCGACTGGGCCGTCCATGTCGGTCTTGCCATAAACGGCGTGCCGACCATCGGTGCGGTTGCGCTGCCCGGCCATGACGACGGCATCGTCCTGCGCACCGACCAGCCGCGCGCAATCCCGCCCGCGCCCGAGAAGCTCCGCATGGTCGTCTCCCGCACCCGCCCCGCACCCCAGGCGGTCGCGGTCGCAGAGGCGCTGGGCGCCGAACTGGTCCCCATGGGCAGCGCCGGCGCCAAGGCCATGGCCGTGATCCTGGGCCAGGCCGACATCTATCTCCATGCCGGCGGCCAATATGAATGGGACAGTTGCGCGCCCGCCGCCGTCGCACTCGCCCACGGCCTCCACGCCTCCCGCATCGACGGATCGCCGCTCATCTACAACCAAGAAGACACATACATGCCAGACCTCCTCATCTGTCGGCACGAACATGCCGACAGCGTGCTGGGGGCCTTGGCCGAGATCGCGGCGCAGGCCGCCTGAAAACAGAAGGGAAGAGGATCATGATCACCGACACCATCGGCCTCGACGCCGACGCCCTGGTCGCCGCCGCGCGCGAACAGACCGGCCTCACCGATCTGGGCGACGACGCCATATTGGAAGGTCTGGACGTGCTGGTCGACGCGATCAATCGCGAGGCCCATCTGACCGAAGCGGCGCAGGGCCGCTGGGCGCAGCAGCTGACCGCGACGCTCGCCAACCGCTTGCAGGTCGAGGACTGGCTCGCCCGCCATCCAGACCTGCTCGACACCCCGATCGAGAAGCCGATGTTCGTCTTCGGCCTGCCGCGCACCGGCACAACCTTGACGATCAACCTCTTGAACGCCGATCCAGCCCGCCGCTCCTTCCTGCGCTGGGAGGCGTTCAATTCGGCGCCACCCGCTGCCGCCGGCACGCTCAGCAGCGACCCGCGCTATGTCGCGGAACAGGCGCGGCTCGACATGTCGCTCAAATATGCGCCGCATATTTCGGCCATCCATCATGAGGATGCCGACAGCCCGACCGAATGCCAGTTCGCCATGGCGCCGTCCTTCTGCGCCCAATATTATGACTCGGTCCTGCACATCCCGAGCTATCAGAAATGGCTGTTCGCCACGAGCTACCTGCCCGCCTTCCGCTATCACAAGCGGCTGCTGCAATTGCTGCAGGCAGAAAATGGCGGCCGCTGGACACTGAAGAATCCCTGGCATCCGCTGTTCCTGGACGACCTGACCAGCGTCTATCCCGATGCCCAGCTGGTCATGACCCATCGCGATCCGGCCGACGTCGTCGGCTCGGCCTGCAGCCTCGTCTATCAGGTGCGCAAGATGTTCAGCGCCGATGTCGATCCGATCGAGGTCGGCCGCTCGCAACTGCGCACCTTCGACCTGATGATCGAGCGGATGCTGGCCTATCGCGAAAAGCATGGCCAGGATGCGATCCACGACATCCAGTATGACGACCAGCTGCGCGACCCGATCGGCGAGATGCGCAAGCTCTATGCCCGGTTCGACGAACCGTTCACGGCGGAAGCGGAAGCCGGCATGACTGCGATGCTGGCAGCCAATCCACAGGGCAAGCATGGCAAGCACAGCTATGACCTGGCCGATTATGGCCTCGATCGGGCGCAGATCCACGCCCATTTCAAGGCCTATACCGACCGCTTCTCGATCCCCGTGAAGGCCTGATCCGATGACGCAGGCCCATCATGACCTGGCCCGCCGCTTCTTCGCCGCCCTGTCGGCGGCGGCACTGCCGGACGAATTGCTGACCGAGGACATGACCGCCTGGACGACGACGTCGGGCGTCGATGCGCCGCGCGCTGCCTATCAGCGCGGCGTGGCAATGCTGGGGTCGCTGTTCCAGGGCGGGCTGAGCTTCACCGTCGATTCATTGACGGCGGAAGGGGACCGGGTCGCGGCCGAAGTGCGGTCGGCGGGCATGCTGGTGAATGGCGAGCCCTTCGCCAATCGCTATGTCTTCCTGCTGCGCATCCGCGACGGCCGGATCGCGTCGGTCGCCGAGCATTTCAACCCGGCGCCGGTGGAAGCCCAGATCAAGCCACTGATCCAGGCAATGATGGCGGCGAAACAGGGCTGAGCGATCAGCCCTGTTTTGCACCCTGACTGGCCATTGCGAAACTGTAGCGCAGATGGTCGAGATGGCCGGTCGGCACCGGCGGAAACAGCAACGCGTCCTGCGTGTCGCGGATCCCCTCCAGCCGATCGGCGATCTGCTCGATCGTCCAGTCGGGCTGGAACAGGCCGACGGTTTCCATCGTGTAGGCCCGCGCGACGCGCCCGGCCATGGCGATCAGCATCTCGCCGCTGACCGCGCAATCCTGATGCGCAAGATAGCCGACGGCCGGTGCGACCAGTTCCGGATCCATCGGCGGATAGGCGCTGGTATCGAGGCCCTCGGCCATGCGGGTGACGGCGCCGGGCAGGATGATGTTGCTCTTCACGCCATGGGCCGCCCCCTCGATCGCGGCGACGTTGGACAGGCCGATCATCCCGGCTTTGGCGACGCTGTAATTGACCACCCCGGCATTGCCGTAGAGGCCGTTGATCGATCCGGTCAGGACGATGCGGCCATAATTGGCGGCGCACATATGCGGGAAGGCGGCGCGCACGACATGGAAGGCGCCGCGCAGATGGACGTCGAGTACCGTCTCGAAATCGGCATAGCTTAGCTCCGCCAGACCGCCGCGTCGGACGATGCCGGCATTGTGGATAAGGATGTCGATGCTGCCGAAATGGTCGCGGGCGAGGTCGATCATCGCCTGCCCGCCTTCGGGCGTGGCGACGCTGTCGGTCGAGGCGATCGCCTGGCCGCCGGCGGCGCGGATTTCGTCCACCACCGACTGGGCCGGGCCGGCATCGGTCCCCTCGCCCTGCATGCTGACGCCGGGATCATTGACCACCACCTTCGCGCCGCGCGCCGCCAGCAGCAGCGCATAGGCCCGGCCGAGGCCACGCCCGGCGCCGGTGATCAGGGCGACGCGGTCGTCAAATCGCAACATGATAGTCTCTCTCCCGGATGATGATTGGCGGGGAGCTTAGCGGTGCGTGCGTCCTCTCCCCAAGCAGGAGGGGAAATGATCGCTCAGGCGACGACGCCCGCGCCGCGCAACCGGGCGATGGTCTCCGCATCCATGCCCAACAGGTCTGCCAACACCATATCGCTATGCTCGCCCAGCACCGGCGGCGCGCTCGGCACCGGCTGCTCCGCACCGGGGAAGCGGAAGGGACGGTTGACGATCGGGATCGTGCCCAAACTCTTATGCTCGGTCTCCACCACCATGTTGCGGGCCAGCGTCTGCGGCTGGGCCAGCGCCTCGCTGATGGTCAGGATCGGCGCATGCGGCACCTGATGCGCGGCGAACAGGTCGGCGAGGTCAGCCACGGTGTGGGTCTGGGTCACCGCCGACAGCAGGGCATTCACCTCCGCCCGCCGCTCGCGCCTCTTGTCGAGCATGTCATAGCGCGGATCGTCGGCCAGCGCGTCGAGCCCCAGCGCGGCGCAGATCTTGCCCCAGAAATGATTGGTGAGGCAGGCGATGACGATCGACCCGTCGCTGGCGGGGAACACGCCATAGGGGACGAGATTGGGATGCTGCGATCCCTGCGGCACCGGATCCTGCCCGGTGAAGAAGCTGAGTTGCGCCAGATAGCCGAGCAGGCCGATCATCCCGTCCATCAGGCTGATGTCGATCAGCCGGCCGCGCCCGGTGGCATGGCGCTCATGCAGGGCGGCGAGGATGGCGATCGGCCCGTTGATGCCGCCGACCAGATCGCCCAGCGGAATGCCGAGCTTGGTCGGCAGCCCGCCCGGCTCGCCATTGACGCTGAGCGCGCCGGACATGGCCTGCAGCACGATGTCGAAGGACGGCCGGTCCTTGAGTGGCCCGGTCATGCCGAAGCCGGAAATGGCGCAATAGATGAGGTCGGGGTTGATCGCCGACAACGCCTCATAGCCAAGGCCCAGCCGGTCCATCACGCCGGGCCGGTAATTTTCGATGACGATATCCGACTTGGCCGCCAGATCGCGGGCGATCGCCAGCCCCTCGGGGGCTTTCAAGTCGAGCACGATGCTCTTCTTGCCGCGATTGACGCTGAGGAAATAATGACTCTCGCCTTCGCGCAGCGGCGGGAAGCTGCGGGTGTCATCCCCACTGCCCGGCGGCTCCACCTTGATCACCTCCGCGCCCAGATCGGCGAGCGCCAAGGCAGCCGAGGGGCCGGCGAGAACGCGGGTGAAATCCAGCACCCGCACCCCGGCCAGCGGCCCCGCCCATATATTCTTGTCGTGGCTGTCCATCATGCATCTTTCGGTGGGCCGTCCCATCCCAAATCCTCCCCAGGGGGAAGGAACGGCCCGCCGCGCCCGGATCAGGCCGGGCGGCTGGGCAGTTCGGCAATCGAGGTGCCGAAGGCCGAGACTTCGCCGCGATGGGTTTCCGCGCGCTGCTGGATCTCGACATATTTCTTGCCGTTCTCCTCGAACTTGCGGATCACGCTGCCGTCGATGAAGATCACGTCGCCATCGGGATTGTGGCGGCGGATCTGGCACTTGCTCTTGTGCAGGAAGCCGTCGTCGCCGATCCAGTTGGTGACCTGATGGGTCAGCCAGCTGCAGCGTTCGGGACCATAGTCATAGGCGCCCGGCGCGCCGACTTCGAGCGCGAACGCCTCGTCCCAATGGACGCGTTCCGGGCAGTCGGGCACGTTGAAGCGGTTCTTGATGCCGGTGCCGGGATGCTTCTGCTGCATCTTCCACGCCAGCTTGTTGGCGCGGATATAGAGGCCGCCCCAGCCCTGTGCATAGCAAATGAAGCCGGTGACGGTCATCGGCCCCTTCATCATGCGCGGCAACTCGTCGCCGACCTGCACATCTTCCCAATAACGGGGCGTGGCGCCGCGAATTTCTTCCTTCTCGTACAGCTTGTACATTTCGGCGAGCTGTTCGTCGGTGAAGGGCTCCACCCGGCCACGGGCTTCGGTGTACTTGGTGCCACGCTCACGCGCTTCGTCGCGGTCGGTGCGGAACACCCAGCTGTCGCCTTCGGCAACCTTGTCGCCCGACTGGTTGAAGAAATCGACATGGTAGATCTGCTGGAAGCTGCGGCCGGCAAACTTGGTCTGATGCTCGACCAGATCCTTCAAATAGGCCTCGGTGCGGATGGTGTCGTTACGCAGCACCGGCTTGTGCCAGGTCCAGTCGGCACCGGCCCACATCGCATGGACGCCCGACAGGCCACCGCAATAGCCCGAGATGATACGGCTGGTGGTGAACAGGAAGCTCGGCAGCGCGACCAGCGAACCATGCTTGGTCTTTTCGGCATAGGCCGGGTCGCACCACAGCGGATTATCGTCGCCGATGCCATGGGCATAATGGCGGATCGCGTCGCGCGTGGCTTCGTAATTCCACGGTTCGACCGTATTCTCGATCTTGACGCCGATGCGCTTGCGCAGGTCGTCCAGCCCCTCCTCGGTGATCTTGGGGAATTTGTTCACGGGCGCTTCGGCCAATGTTGCCATCTCTCTTCTCCTGACTTCAGTTGGCGAGTTCGACCGCCTTGGCGGCCTCACGATCTCTCAAAATCTTGCGGTGGACCTTGCCGGCCGGCGTCTTGGGCAGGTCGGTCACGAATTCGACGATGCGGGGAAATTCGTGCTGGGCGAGCTTTTCGCGGGTGAAGTCCTGCAATTCGCGGACCAGCGCGTCGCTGCCGTCGCGATTGAGGATGATGAAGGCCTTCACCACCTGGCCGCGCTTGTCATCGGGCACGCCGATCACCGCGCATTCCAGCACCGCCTCATGCTTGAGCAGCGTATTTTCGATCTCGACCGCGCTCATCGTCCAGCCGGCCGAAATGATGACGTCGTCGGCGCGGCCGCAATGGTAGAAATAGCTGTCGGCGTCGATCTTCGCCCGGTCCTTGGTGGTTTCCCACCGGTCGCGCCGCCACAGCATCAGTTCGCCAATCTCGCCGGGGTCGCAGGCGCTGCCATCGGGGCGCTGCACTTCCAGCTTCTGGCCCGGCACCGCCTTGCCCAGCGAACCCGGCTTCACCATGAAATCCTGCGCGCCGGGATAGTTGACCAGCACCACGCCGATCTCGGTCGTGCCGTACATGGAACAGGCCGGCACCTTGAAATGGGCGTCGATGAACTCCAGCGTCGCCGGGTCGATCGGCTCGCCGGTGTAGGACAGCTTGTCGAAATGGAAGGCGAAGTCGGCGGCCCGGCCGCTATTCTTCATCATACGATAATGGGTCGCGGCGGCCGACATATTGGTGATGCCATAAGCGTCCAGCGCCTGCATCAGCCGCACCGGATCGAACCGGCCGGCAAAGGTGCCGGTGGTGACGCCCAGGCCCAGCGGCGCCAGCGTGCCATGCCACAGGCCATGCCCCCAGGCCGGCGAGGAGGGGCAGAAAAACTCGTCGCCCGGCCGAATGCCGGTGCCGTAGAGGGCGGCGAACATCAACGTCACCAGCGCGCGATGGCTGTGCTTGACCGCTTCGGGCAGTTCGCGGGTCGTGCCCGACGTATATTGGAAGACGGCCAGGTCATTGGCCTTGGTCTTCGGGCTGTAAGTCGCCGGGAAGCGGGCGAGATCGGCCAGCAATGCGTCGTCGGCGACGATCACGCGCGGCCCGTCCATGCTGCGCGCCAGCTCCGCCTTTTCCGCATTGGTGATGAGGATGGTCGGCTTGCAATCATCCACCCGCAGCCGCAGCGCATCCGGGCCGAACAGGGTGAAGAGCGGCACCGAGATCGCGCCGGTCTGCATCGCGCCGAACAGACAGACATAGAAGGGCAGCGAAGGCTCCAGCATGAAAGCGATGCGTTCGCCCGGCTGAATGCCCTCGGCGTCCAGCCAATGGGCGAAGCGCGCGGCGCCCGCCGCGATCGCGTCGAAGCTCAATATCTCGTCCCGGCCGCCATCATCACCATTGGCGGCATGAGCGATGCGCACGGCGGCGCGGCCCGATCCGTCGGCATGGCGGGTGATGCATTCATGGGCGATGTTCAGTTCGTCGCGGTCGCCGTCGAACAGATCCCACAGCGCCGCTGAGGTCGCATGTGCCTGTGCATCGGCATAGCTGCGATAGTCGGTTAGCTTCGCCATCATCCCATCCCATCGGTCCGGCATTCAACTGGGCGAACGGGTCAAACCCCCGTCGCTGCTTGCCACAAGCGATGTCACAGCGACTCATTTGTTGTAAATAGTGAATGATGTTCTATATTTCGAATGACAGCCCATCGGTGGCGCGATAGGATGACGCCATGACCGACAGCCGCACCACGCCCCGCCCGCCCTCCACCGTCCGCAAGGTCGCCAAGGCCGTGCAGGAGAGCAAGGCGCCCGCCATCGCCCGTGCCGCCGCGATCCTGCGCCTGCTGGGCAAGAGCGACCGGCCGCTGGGCGTGCAGGCGATCGCCAAGGAACTGGGGCTGGTGCCCAGCACCTGCCTCTATGTGCTGCGCGCGCTGGTGGAGGAGGAACTGGTCGCCTTCGATCCCGACACCAAACGCTATGCGCTGCAGGCCGGCGTGCTGACGCTGGCGCGCAACTGGCTGCGCCGCGACGCCTTCAACGACCTTGCCCAGCCGGTGCTGGATCGGCTGGCCCAGCGCTTCGGCCTCACCATGCTGGGGGTGCAGGCGGTGGGCCTCGATCATATGATCGTCGTCGCCATGGCGCAGTCGGGCAGCGGCTTCCAGCTGAGTGCCCAGGTCGGCAGCCGCTTTCCTGCGCTCATCAGCGCCACCGGCCGCTGCATCGCCGCCTTTGGCGATTATGGCGAGAAGGAGCTGAAGGCGCGGTTCGACACGCTGCGCTGGGACGATCCGCCGCCCTTTTCCGACTGGATGGAGCAACTGCGCCAGACCCGCGCGCAGGGCTTCGCGGTGGACGAGGGCCAATATATTGCCGGCGTCACCGTCGTCTCCGCGCCGGTGTGGAAAGGCGCGGGCCGCCCGGTCCATGCGCTGGTGGCGATCGGCATCGGCGCCGCACTGCAACGCGAGGGGCTGGGCGCATTGCAGCAGGCGCTGGTCGAGGCGGCGGACGCGCTCAGCGAGCAGCTCAGCGGCGACCGTCCCTTACCGGCGGCGTAGCGCCAGCACGCTCCCTTCGGCGTCGCCCGACACATAGAGCGTGCCGTCCGGTCCCGCCGTCACATCGGCGAAATTGATCATCGGCCCGGCCATGTCACCGATCGGGCCCAGGAATTTGGGCGTCACGCCGGCGGGCGCGCCGACCGGCAGGGCGCTGGCGATCGTCGCGCGCGCGCCGCCCGACAGGTTGGTGGCGACCAATGTCTTGGTCCGCGTATCGACGACGACCAATTGCCCGTCATGGATCGCCAACCCTTCCGGCCGACCAAGATCATCGATGATCGTCTCGCTGCGACCGCCCGCGATGCGCAGCACGCGCCCCGCCCCGGCCTCGGCGACATAGGCTGTCCCGTCCGGCGCCAGCGCCACGCCCATCGGCTTGTCGAGTCCGGTCGCGAGTTCGCTGACCGCGCCATTCTCGATCGAGAGCAGCCGGCCAGTGCCATATTCGGCAACCACCACCGCCCCGCCCGGCGCGACCGCCACCCCCATCAACTGGTCGAGGCCGGTGGCCAGGAAATCGCTTTCCCCCTGCCCCGGCCGATAGCGCGCCACCGCGCCCAGGCCGGTGCTGATGATCCATTCGGCCGCCTGCGCGCCGGCGGCAACGCCGCGCATATAGCCGGGGCAGCCGGGGTAGAAGATCATGCCGGCCAGGGTCAGCGCCTCGCCGGCCCGCAGCGTATAGCCGAAGGTGCCATCGGCAACGAACAGCGCCCCATCCGCACCCATGGCGAGGCCCAGCGGCCATTGCAGTGCGCGCGGCACGACGGAGCGGACCTTGCCATCGCCCAGCAATTCGGTGATCTCGCCCGGAATGCTCGACACGAAGATGCGGTCACCGATGAAGCTGACATTGTCGAGGCCGGGGCCAAGGTCGGCCAGCACTTCGCGCGTGCCGCTCACCAGATCGAGCCGCAACACCTGACCGCTGGCCACCTGGGTCGTGACGATCCGCCCCTTGCTGTCGAACTTCACCGAATCCGGCACGCCCAGATCGCCGGCCACCACTTCGGGCGCGCCGCCATTCAGGTCCACCCGCCAGATCTCGTTGGCGCCCATCACCGGGAAATAGAGCTTGCCGTCCGGCCCGACCTGAAAGGCGTTCGCCATCGGGATATTGTCGAGGATGATGCGCGGTTCGCCGCCATCCAGGTCCAGTTCCATGATCCGCGCGCCGATGCGGCATTCGCCCGCGATCAGCCGACCCTGATGCCAGGTGATCGGGTTGGCGACCGGAATGTCGCCGCGCACCACCCGCACATCGCCCGACGGCGTGCGCATCGCGACCCGGCCCTCGGTAATCTCGGTCAGATACATATTGCCCGCAT
Source organism: Sphingobium sp. L-44 (assembly GCF_056859495.1). NCBI lineage: Bacteria > Pseudomonadati > Pseudomonadota > Alphaproteobacteria > Sphingomonadales > Sphingobiaceae > Sphingobium > Sphingobium sp. L-44. The sequence continues at coordinate 11,147 of NZ_JBSXOQ010000039.1, forward strand.
CATCGAACACCAGATCGTCGGGCGCGACGATGGCGCCGCCCATCGCGCTGATCGTTTCGATCGCGCCGCTGTCGACATCGATCGCGCTGACCTGGCTGCCACCGACCTGTGCGACATAGAGGCGCCCGTCCGGCCCGGTCGCAAGGCCATTGGCGCCGTGCAGACGACTGGGCGGGGTCAGCCGCGCGAGGGTCCAGCCCTCGGCAGCGGCCGCAGCACTGGCGGCGCCATAACGCCCGGACTGGACCGCCATCTCAGGCGTAGCCCAGCAGCGACTTCACTTCGAGATATTCGAGGAAGCCATGCTCGCCCCACTCGCGGCCATTGCCGCTGCGCTTGTAGCCGCCAAAGGGGGCGTGGAAATCGAAGCCGCCATTGATGCTGATCCAGCCGGTGCGCATCCGTCGGGCGACGGCACGGCACTGGTCCACATCCGTGCCGCTGACATAGCCGGCGAGGCCGAAATTGCTGTCATTGGCGATCTCGACCGCATGGTCGATATCGTCATAGCCGATGATCACCAGCACCGGGCCGAATATCTCCTCCCGCGCGATCACCATGTCGTTGGTGCCAACGAACACCGTCGGCTTCACGAACCAGCCCCTGTCGATCCCGTCCGGGCGACCGGCGCCACCGGCGATCAGGGTCGCGCCCTCGTCCAGGCCCTTCTGGATATAATCCTGAATGATGTTGTACTGGCTCTTCGACACGACCGGACCCATGGCGACATTGCCGGTCGGATCACCGACCGTCACCGCGTCCGCCGCCGCCTTGGCTGCGGCGATCACCTCGTCCATGCGCGACGCGGGCACCAGCAGGCGCGATCCGGCGCTGCAGGTCTGGCCCGAATTGCCCATCATGCCACCGGTCGCGCCCGCGACATTGGCGGCCAGCGCGTCATCGTCGAGCACGATGAAGGCGCTCTTGCCGCCCAGTTCCAGGCCGACCCGCTTGATCGTGGTCGCCGCGTCCTTCTGAATCTGCACGCCAACCGGCTCCGACCCGGTGAAGGACACCATGTCGACATCCTCATGGGTGGAAAGCGCGGTGCCGATCACGCTGCCGCTGCCCTGCACCATGTTGAACACGCCCGCCGGCACGCCCGCCGTATCGAGAATTTCGGCCAGGATCTGGGCCGAGAAGGGGGCGAGTTGTGGCGGCTTCAGGATCATGGTGCAGCCAGTGGCCAGCGCCGGGAAAATCTTCACGCAGGTCTGGTTCATCGGCCAGTTCCACGGCGTGATGAGCGCGCAGACGCCGATCGGCTCGCGCGCGATCATCGTCGCGCCATGCGGCTCGTCGAACTTGAATTCGCGCAGCACCTCGATCGCGGTCTGCAGATGCCCCGCCCCCAGCCCGACATGGAAGCCATGGGCCAGCGAGGACGGCGCACCCATCTCCTCGATGATCGCGTCGCCCAGTTCGGTCTGGCGCCGCGCATATTCGGCCTGGATGGCGAGCAGCAGGTCGAGCCGCTGTTCGCGTGTGGTCTGCCACCAGCTGGCAAAGGCCTTGCGCGCGGCGGCGACCGCCTTGTTCACGTCGGCGACACCGCCGAGCGAAATGGTGCCGGCCACCGCCTCGGTCGCGGGGTTGATGACATCCGCGGTCTTCGGTTCGACCGGGGCGACCCACTGGCCGTCGATATAGAAGTTCCGATAGTCGCGCATGTCGATGTCCCATCCTCTCCAAAATCCTCCCCCTGAAGGGGAGGTGGCTGGCCAAAGGCCAGACGGAGGGGTGTGCCCACCAGGGTGACACCCCTCCACCGCCTGCGGCGGTCCCCCTCCCCTTATCCGGGGAGGAAGGGCATTTTACTGGGTGCCTTCGGCGTACCAGGTGCGGAATTCGGCATATTTCGGCATTTCTTCCGAATTGGCCTTGGGGTCGATCACGACATGGACGACGCCCGGCTTGCCGCTGGCATAGGCGCGCGCGATCGCCGGCTTGATGTCCTCCGCGCGGGTCACATATTCGCCGTGGCAGCCAAAGCCCTCGCCGATCTTGTCGAAGCGGACTTCCTTGCTCCAATGGGTGCCGGTTTCTTCCGTGCCCTGGCCGAAGGTGCGCTTGTAGACGCCCACTTCCAGGCCCCACTGATTATCCACGCCGACGACGCAGACCAGCGGCAGCTTGGTGCGCACCGCCACTTCCAGTTCGGCGATATGGAACATGAAGCTGCTGTCGGAAGTCAGCAACAGGCCCGGACGGCTGACGCCGGTGGCCGCCTTGTCCGCCAGCATCGCGCCGGTGGCATAGGGAATGCCGGTGCCGATATGACCGAAATTCTGGTTCCAGATGACGTCATTCGGCTTGCACTGCGAATAGGTCCACTGGAAGATCACGCCGGCACCGCCGTCGCGGATCAGGATGCCGTCCTTGGGGAAGGCCTCGGTCGCTTCCACCGCCAGACGGGCGGGATGGATCGGCAGGTCGCCGGTGCCGTCGCTCTTGGTGCGCGATTCCGCCGCCAGTTCGTCCAGTTCCGCCTGGCCATCACGCATGAAGGCTTCCAGCATCGGCGCGGGCGGGCGCGGCGTATCCTTCAGCGCCTCGACCAGCTGCGGCACGACGCCGCGCAGGTCGCCGACCAGCGGCACGTCGATCGGCCGGTTGACGCCGATCGCGGCCGGGTCCTGCTCGACATAGATCCACTTGCGGATCGCTTCATTCTTCATCCAGTAGCGCCACTTGCCGAAATGGACCGGCTCGCCCAGTTCGGTGCCCAGCGCCAGCACCAGATCCGATTCCGTGACCGCCTCGATCGAAGCCTTGGAGAAGACATACTGGAAAGTGCGGTCTTCCAGCCCCTTGATATAGCTGGTGCCGCCCGAGGTCTGGATCACCGGGCAGTTCATCAGGTCCGCCAGTTCCTTCACCGCCGCGCCGGAGCGCGAGGTGTGGACGGCATGGCCGACCAGCAGGATCGGGTTCTTGGCGGCGCGGATCAGGTCGGCCGCTTCCTTGACCCGGTCGATGTCCGCGCCCTGGTTGACCAGGCGATAGCGGTCCGGCGCCAGCGGCGCGGGCAGGTCCAGTTCCTCCAGGATGATGTGGCTGGGATATTCGATATAGACCGGGCCGGGAGTGCCGCCCATCGCCTTGCGAATGCCCTCACGCACGACCTCGTCGGTCTGGTCGGCATATTCGATCGAGGCAGCATATTTGACGCTATTTTCGAACAGCGGCATCTGCTTCACAAACTGGATGCGGCCGCGACGGACGCGCTGTTCGGTGACGCGGGCGCGCTGGCCCGACAGGAAGATGACCGGCGAATTTTCGACCAGCGCGCACTGGATGGCGGGCGCCATATTGGCGATGCCCGGCCCCAGCGTGCCGATCGCGACGGCGGGCTTGCCGGTGATGCGCGACGCGGCCTCGGCCATGAAGCCGGCAGCGGCCTCATGATGGGGCGCAACCACGGTCCAGCCGCGCCGTTCGGCCTCCAGGAACATGTGGACGAAATTCGGGTCGGGAATGCCGAACAGCGTGTTGATGCCTTCGGCCTCGAACAGGTCCAGCATCCGCTTGTAGACCGGCGTGCCCTTCTTGTCGGTGGCGTTCACGTTGACGGCGGGCTTGGGATCGTCATAGCTCATTTGAGTAACCTCGGTGCGCCCGTACCCATGTACGTGGCTAGGTTGCGGTGGAAATTGGTGATCTTGCGTTCCTGGTGGGGGTTGGGCAGCGGCCCGCGGAAGCCGCGCGACTTCATGCCCTTCTGCACCCATTCCATGTTCGAGAAGTCCTGGGCGAGGACGGCGCCCCAGCCCTCGGCCGTGGCTTCCCTCTCTTCCCATTCGGTGACCGGCACTTCACCTTCGGGAAAGCGCTCGATCGCGTAGGATTCGAAGATGCACATGTCGGGATCGTCGCCATAGGGACGGGTGCGGTAGCACAGGGCGAAGGTGATCCCCTGCAGCACCGACATGTTGGGAAAGACGTGCCAGGCAAGCCCCGCCTCGGCCATCACCTCGGGCGGGATTTCCGGCCAGATGACGCCGCGCGCGGCATCGTCCGCCTTGGCGGATTTCAGCCAATGGGCGATGACGTCGCCCGCCGCCGTGCCCTCGGGCAGTTCGTCGACCAGCCGGCTCGCCGCATTGACCAAAGTCTCGGTCGAGGCCGCATAGTTCAATGTCTCGTAATTTTCGCGGATCAGCTCATAGGTGGAGCGGCGCGGATCGTCGCCCTTGCCGGCGCGGGTGACGCTGCTGCTCTGGCTCATCTGGAAGGCCGGGTCGCGCTGGTCGAAACCGCTCACCCCATGCAGGCCATAAGCCGCGCTGTAGGCGTAATAATCGCCATAATCGAGCAGCTGGGTATGGGTGCCCGCGACATGATAAGGCTCCATGAAAGCCTCCAGCGCGGTCTTCCAGTTGGCCGGGTAGACCACCCATTTGCGCCATTTGTAGCGCATCTTGTCCATTTCGAAGTGGGACAGGATGCGGCCGGCATCGCCCAGGAAATCGATCAGCGGCTCGGCATTCAGGTCCATGTGGATCCAGATCCAGCCACCCCATATATCGATCTTGACGTCCGACAGGCGGGTGCATTCGGCATTGAGCGCGCCCTGCCAGTCCTGCGGGTCGAGGATGTAGGTGTTGTTACCCTCTGTATCGAAGGTCCAGCCATGGAAGCCGCAGACGAAGCTGCGCCGGTTCTTGCCACGCACCGAATGCACGTCCTTGGGCACATCGACCAGTTGGCGGCCGCGATGCGGGCATACATTGAAGAAGGCGCGCAACGTGTCGGGCGCGGTCCGCACGATGATGATCGACTCGTCGCAAATGTCGTAGGTCATCCAGTCGCCGACATCGGGCAGTTCCTCGACCCGCGCCGCCATCTGCCAGACATGGGGCCACAGCTTCTCCTTCTCCGCCAGGGCATAGTCCTTCGACAGGAATGCCTCGGTCGGGTAGGTCAGCGGCTTGGCCAGCGCCTCCACATCGATATTGTCGATCTTGCTCATGGCATCCTCCTGCAACGTCCGCGTTGCCCGATGGGTACGGCCCGCGAGTCCGCTCGCCGGGTCCGCAAGGACAATATTTTCAACCTGCCTATCGCAACTGGCGGGAGCGTCCCAAGGGAAGAGCGGCGACCGCTACGAACCATCCCCGGGGCGATCCGGCCCATGGCTCAGGACCGCAATTCCATGCCGTCGAGATCGCCCTTCGCGCGCCAGTCCTGCACCAGTTTCTGGAATGCGCCCCAGCCCGGCCCATAGCTGCGGAACAGCGCCCAGGGCGCCTTCACCTGGCCTTCATTGGTGAAATAGCTGGGGGTGCATTCCTGCTGGAAGGCGGTCATGTCGATTTCCATTTCCTCGAAATGGCGGACATAATCCTCCTGCCCCTGCAGGGTGGTCTCGACCACCTTGGCGCCCTTATCCATCACCGCATGGATGATATGGGCGATATGCTCCGCCTGGCGGCCGAACTGTTCGGTCACGCTGGCGTTGAGGCCGCCTTGGATATAGCCGATGAAGAACTGGTTGGGGAAACCATGGGTCATGGTGCCGTGCAGGGTGCGCGGGCCATTGGCCCAATGATCGTAGATGGACAGGCCATCGCGTCCCTCGACCGCATCGATGCCCCAGCGGCGCTTCAGCTCGCTCGTCACCTCGAAGCCGCTGGCGAAGATGATGCAGTCGACCTCATATTCGACGCCGCCCGACACGAAGCCCTTTTCGGTGATCTTCTCCAGCCCCTTGCTGTCGGCAACGTCGATCAGCGTGACATTGGGCCGGTTGAAGGTCGGGTAGAACTCATTGCTCGACAGCGGACGCTTGCAGAGGAAGCGATACCAGGGCTTCAGGGCCTCGGCCGTCGCCTTGTCCTCGACCATCTCGTCGACGCGGGCGCGTAGCCGCTCCATCACGCGATAATCGACCACTTCGCGCTTGGCCATGAACTGCTCGATCGACATTTCGGGCCAGCCTTCGGCTTCCAGCTCGGCCGACAGGTTGCGGGCAATCTCGGTCCAGATGTCGCAGATCAGGTCCGGCTCGCCCGGCGCAAAGGATTCCATCGCGGCCCGGTGGAAATTGGCCTGGCGATCCGCCTGCCAGCCGGGCTGGAGCGACGCCGCCCAGTCGGCGTCGGTCGCCGGATTGGGCCGCTCGTCCACGGTCGATGGCGTGCGCTGGATGACATAGAGCTGTTTGGCGTAGCGGCCGAGATAGGGCACCGCCTGGATCGCGGTCGCGCCGGTGCCGATGATGGCAACCCGCTTGTCGGCCAGCCTGTCGAGCACCGGATTGGCGTAGCTGCCGCCGCTATACTCATAGTCCCAGCGGGCGGTGTGGAATATCTTGCCCTTGAAGCTGTTGATGCCGGCGATGCCGGGCAGCTTGGGCATGTTGAGCACGCCACAGCCCATCACCACGAAGCGGGCCAGCAGTTCGTCGCCCCGGCTGGTGCCGACGCGCCAGCGCTGGATCGACTCGTCCCATTTCAGCGAGGTAATGAGGGTGTGGAACAATGCCTTGTCGGCGAAACCGAAGCTTTCGGCGATCTGGCGGCAATAGGCCTGGATCTCCGCGCCGTCGGCGAATTTCTTCGACGGCATGAAGCCGGTTTCTTCCAGCAGCGGCAGATAGCAATAGGCGTCATTGTCGCACTGGATGCCGGGATAGCGATTCCAGTACCAGACGCCGCCGAAATCGCCGCCATGGTCGATATTGCGGAAATTGGTGACGCCCTGCTTGGTCAGGTGATAGCCGGCGAGCAGGCCGGCAAAGCCCGCGCCCAGCACCACGACATCCAGTTCCTCGACGATCGGATCGCGGGCAACGACCGGCATATGCGGGTCGACGTCATAGCTGTGCGTCGTGTCGTCGGTGGTCGGCTGATATTGGCCTTCCCGGTCGGCGCGCATCCGCTTGTCGCGCTCGGCGCGATATTTCTCGCGCAGGGTCGGGATATCGAATGTGTCAGCCGCAGGCGTCTGCGTCGGCTTGCAGGTCATGACCTCTCCTGGGGATCGCTGTTCTCGCCATTTTGTTAATCAACACATATGTTGACTTGCAATGGCGGAGCGGCGGGCCGGCGCTGTTAGCGCTGTGGCGATCCCTTGGCGGCCTTCTGGCCGCGGCGCTGCCCCGAAAATGGGCAGTCAGCGGGAGAGGTAGTCAGTCGTCAGCTGGCGCGCCGATCAGGCGGCGCGGGCCAGCTTTTCTTCCTTGGCGACCGGGAAGGTCACGACGTCGGCCGAAACCGGCTCGGCAGCGGGGGTCAGCGCGGCGATATAACGCTCGGCGGTGACGACGTCCCGGCGATAGGCGAAATAGAGCGAGATGAGCGAAAACATAAGAACCTCGGACAAGAATATTGCTGCGTCGCAGCATCGAGGTTCATCTGGTCCTCCCCGGCTTTTTTCGCAAATGCAAAGGCGCCAAGGCCAGTTGCACGAAACGCCATCGACCGGTTGCGCGCCTTGCAACGGCAACCGGTCGATCGCGATCAGACCCGGCCGGTGACCGGGATCAGCGCGCCGGTGATCGGCGCGGCGGCGGGCGACAGCAGGAAGGCGATCACCCCGCCCAGCGCCTCGGGCGAGACCCAGCGGCTGGCATCCGCGTCGGGCATGTCGGCGCGGTTGGCCGGCGTGTCGATGATGCTGGGCAGCACCGCATTCACGCGCACGCCCGCATCCTTCAGTTCTTCGGCCAGCGCCTCGGTCAGGCGTGCGACTCCCGCCTTGGACGCGGCATAGGCGCCCATGCCGGCGGCCGCCTTCACCGACGCCGCAGCGCCGATATTGACGATCGCGCCGCCGCCATCGCGCAGCAGCGGCAACAGCGCGCGAGTCGCGATCAGCGCGGTGCGGACATTCATGCCATAGAGCCGGTCCCAGGTGGCGACCGAGCCATCCTCCACCGTCTCCCAGCTGAAGCCGCCGGCAATATTGACCAGCCCGTCGAGCCCGCCCAGTGCTTCGCCGATCTTCTCGGCTGCGCCGGCCACCGCCTGCTCGTCGGACAGGTCAATGCCGCCCAGCGCCAGGTCGACGCCATCGGCCGGCACATCGCCCAGGTCGATACCCGCCACCGTCCAGCCGGCCGCGCGCAGCACCTGCACCGCCGCCCGGCCCAGCGCACCGGCCGCACCGGTTACCGCCACCACTCCCGCCATCATCATCCCCTTTCGATAGTCTGCGTCAGATCCCGGACATGCACAGATATTTGATCTCGACATAGTCCTCGATGCCATGGCGCGATCCTTCGCGGCCCATGCCCGATTCCTTGATGCCGCCGAACGGCGCGACCTCGGTCGAGATGAGGCCGGTATTGATGCCGACCATGCCAACCTCCAGCGCCTCGCCCACGCGCCAGGCGCGCGACAGGTCGCGGGTGTAGAAATAGCCCGACAGGCCGACTTCGGTGGCGTTGGCCAGCGCGACCGCTTCCTCTTCCGTGTCGAACAGGAAGATCGCGGCGAGCGGCCCGAACGTCTCCTCGTCGGCCAGCTTCATCTCCGGCGTGCAGCCGCTGATGATGGTCGGCTCGAAGAAGCTGTGGCCCAGTGCGTGGCGATGCCCACCGCTCACCAGCGTGCCGCCCTTGGCCAGCGCGTCGGCGACATGTTCCTCGACCTTCTCGACCGCCTTATCGTCGATCAGCGGCCCCTGGGTGACGCCCGCTTCCGTACCCGGCCCGACCTTCAGCTTGGCGACGGCGGCCTTCAGCTTCTCGGCAAAGGCCGGCGCGACGTCGCGCTGCACCAGGATGCGGTTGACGCAGACGCAGGTCTGGCCGCTGTTGCGATATTTGGACGCGATCGCGCCTTCGACCGCAGCATCCAGATCGGCATCGGCAAAGACGATGAAGGGCGCATTGCCGCCCAGCTCCATCGACAGCTTCTTCATCGTCGGCGCGCATTGCGCCATCAGCGTCTTGCCAACCTCGGTCGATCCGGTGAAGCTCAGCTTGCGCACCAGCGGGTTGCCGGTCAGTTCCGCGCCGATCACCCGCGACGATCCGGTGACGACGTTGAACACGCCCTTGGGCACGCCCGCCCGTTCGGCCAGCACGGCGAGCGCCAGCGCGGTGAGCGGCGTCTGGGTCGCGGGCTTCAAGACCATGGTGCAGCCTGCCGCCAGCGCCGGCGCCGCCTTGCGCGTGATCATCGCGGCGGGGAAATTCCAAGGCGTGATCGCGGCGACCACGCCGACCGGCTGCTTGATGACGACGATGCGGCTGTCGGCGCGATGGCTGGGAATGATCTCGCCATAGATGCGCTTGGCCTCTTCGCCGAACCATTCGATGAAGCTGGCGGCATAGGCGATCTCGCCCTTGGCCTCGGTCAGCGCCTTGCCCTGCTCGCGGGTCAGGATCATCGCCAGGTCATCCTGATGCGCGATCAGCAGTTCGAACCAGCGGCGCAATATGCGCGACCGCTCGCCCGCCGTCTTCGCCTTCCACTCTGGCAGTGCCGCCTCGGCCGCCTCGATCGCCGCGCGCGTCCCCGCCTCGTCGATCGCGGGAATGCCGGCCAGCCGCTCGTCCGTCGCAGGATCGGTCACGTCGATGCTGGCAGTGCCGATCCACTGGCCGTCGACATAGCATTGTTCGCGCAGCAGGCTGGGGTCGGCAAGGGCTATGGTCATCGGATCACCTTCTTCGGCAGGATGCGGGGCAAGGGGCGCAGGGCGCGCCCATCGCTGCGTCCAACGCAGCATGGCCCCATTTCGATGCGAAGGTGGGATGCGCGGCAGGCGGCGTCAACGTGGACAGAATGTCCCCGCCCAAGGATCGACCCCGCGATGCGCGCTATTGGGGAATATGCAGCGCCCGCCGGTTGGCCAGCGGCCGCTGATAGGAAGGATCGCTCTTGTCCCGTGCCGGCGCGCCATTGGCATGCAGGTCCGCTATGTCGCCAAAGGGGAGCGGCAGCGTCGGCACCAGCCCGGACCATTCGATCATGTTGGTGCGCAGCACAATCTTCCACTGGCCATCGCGCCGTTCCAGCCGGTCGAGATAGCGGCCCCCGGCGATCCAGTTACTCTCGTCCCGGTTGCGGCCGACGAACAGATAATAGGTTTCGGCATGGGCACCATCGCCGTCGATATCGATCGTCATGTTGAGCAGATTATGATGGGTCGCCACCTGCCCGCCCTCATGCAGGGCGCTGGCCCAGGCATAGAGCGCATCGGGCGCGCCGGCGAAGCTGCCCGCCGCGACCGTGGCATCATCATGAAAGGCCGACAGGAACAACGCCCGGTCGAACCGGTCCATACCCCGGCTGAACCGGGTCAGGCAGTCGACAATATCCTGCCGGTCGAGCAGCGCGTCGATCCGCGCCTGGCGATCCGCGGCCATCCTATGCCTCCGTCCGCGGGGCGATCGGCTGCCAGATCGGTGCGCCGCGCTCGGCCCGCAGCGACGGTATGGTCTTTCCGTCGACATCGGTGATGCCATAATCCTGCGCCAGTTCGGCGGTGATGAAGGTGCCGCCCGATCGCGCCATGATCGCCGGATCGGCGAGCAGCGCGGCGATCACCCGGCCGGGAAATTCGGGCGAGCAGCCGACCAGCGGATTGGTCACGGTCAGCGCCTTCATCGCCGGATTGGCGGCAATGTTGCGCTGTGCCCGCTCGGTCATGGTCAGCCCCTGCCATAGCGAGAGCGAGGCGACGCCATGGGACTGCAATTCGATCGCCATGTCCCGCGCCATGCGGTCGACCGCCGACTTGGCAGTGCCGAACACGACGCCATAGGTATAGGTCACGCCGACATAGCCCGATATCGCGACGATCAGCCCCGAACCCTGCGGCACCATCATCTGCGCGGCATGGCGCGCCGCGACGAAGTTGGAGCGGACGCCGACATCGACCATGTCCCAGTTGGACAAGGGCTTTTCCCAGAAGCTGCCCGGCACGGTTAGATCCTCGGGGATCGCAAAGGCGTTGTTGACCAACAGGTCGAGCCGCCCCTGTTCGCGCCGGACCTGGTCGAACAGGGCCGCCACCTGCGCATCGTCGCCATGGTCGACCTGCACCGCAATGCCCCGGCCGCCGCGCGCATCGCATTGCGCCGCCGTCTCGCCGACCGTGCCCGGCAGTTCATGGTCGCCCGCCTTGACCGTGCGTCCGGTGACATAGACCGTCGCCCCCTGCTCGGCGAGCGCCAGCGCCATCCCCTTGCCGATGCCCCGGCTCGCGCCGGTGACGATCGCGACCTTGCCGTCCAGCGGTTTCATGATCCTCTCCCTCAGTCGGTTTCGCGCGCGAAGAAGCGCACGCTATGATCGCCGTTCGCGCGGCCGGTGAAATGCGGCGCGCTGAACGCCATGCCCATCACGCCCTGACTCCAGTCGGCTGAGACGCCGATATCCTGCACCCAGTCATAGAGCATGGTGCGCCGCGCGATCCGCCACTGGCCCTCGCGCCGTTCGAAAATGTCGAGATAGCGGCCGCCGATCATGACGTCGCGCTGCGCATCGCCCATGTCGATGCGATGATAGGATTGAACCTGCGTCTCGACCCGCGCCGTGTCGCCCGCCAGATCGATGACGCTCTGCCCCAGCAGATGCTGGGTGCAGAGGATCGCTTCGGCACCGGGCACCACCCAGGCGAGATAAGCGTCGAAATCGCCGGCGAACACGCCATAGTCGGTGCTGCCGTCGGGCCAGCAACAGGCGCGGATCAGGTCGGCGGCGTGCCGGTCCTCACCCCGCGCCAGCCGGGCGAGGCAATCGCGGATCGCCTCCCGGTCCAGCATCGCCTGCAAATGCGTGGCGGCAATCTCCATCCGGCCCTCTCCTTCCCGCCCGTCGCGGCGGGCTGTCTGTCCATGGGCCGGTCATAGGCGCGCGCCATGGCGCGTCGCTTGACCAATTCGGACAGGAGAGAAGCGGGCAGCCTCAGCCGCGCGGGGCGAGGCCCGCAATCAGCAGGTCGACCTGCGCCGCCGCGATCGCCTCGGCGCTCATCGCGCCAGCGGGGTCACGCCAGCGCGCCGCCCAGTTGAGCGCGCCGGCCAGGGTGAAGGCCGCCAGCTTCACGTCGACCGGGGCGATCGACCCGTCCGCCACCGCGTCGGCGATCAGCCCGCGCATGGCCAGGTCGATGTCGCGCTTGCGCGATCGGAACAGGATCGCGCCTTCGACCGACAGGCATTCGTCACCCGTCCGCACCACGCAGGCGCCGAAATCATCCATGATCACCGCGCCATAGCGACGCAGGAAATAGCCGAGCCGGGCCAGGCCATTGCCTTCCCCTGCACGCGCCTCGTCGGCCGCCGCACGCAGCATCTCCAGGCCGCGGGTGACGCATTCGATCAGCACCTGCTCCTTGTTGCCCAGATAATGATAGATGGTCGGCTTGCTGATCCCCAGGCTCGCGGCGACATCGTCCAGCGAGGTCGCATGAAAGCCGCGCGCGTTGAACATGCGCACCGCCGCGCGCAGCACCGCCTCGCGCTTTTCCTCTCGCTCGCGCGCCTTCTCCTCCCGCGTGCGGAAGGGAGACGGGATCGCCACTGCGCTTTTCGCCGACACTCGCTGTTCCTCCATGCCGCCTGTTGACAAGAAATCGCAACAGGCGCAACCTACTCATGAGTATAGGAGAGACGCAAGGGTTTATGCTGACCGAAATCCAGAGCGCGATTCGCGATACCGTCCGGGATTTCGCCCAGGCGACGATCCGCCCGCATTCGGCCCGGTTCGAGGCGGAGGGCGGCTATCCCCGCGCATTGTTCGAGGAGATGGCGGGCCTGGGCCTCTGGGGCATGACCGCGCCGGAAGCCTATGGCGGCGCGGAGGCGGATTCCGTCTCCTACGCCCTCGCTTTGATGGAACTGGCGGCCGCCGACGGCGCCCTCTCCACCATTGTCTCGATCCAGAATTCGATCCTCGTCTCCGGCCTGCTCAAGGATGGCAGCGAGGCGCAGAAGGCCCGCTTCCTGCCCGACCTGATCGGCGGCCGCACCATCGGCGCCTTCGCCCTCACCGAAAGCGACGCCGGCTCCGACGCATCGGCCGTGCGCACCCGCGCGGTCAAGGTCGATGGCGGCTGGCGCATCAGCGGCGCCAAGCAGTTCATCACCTCCGGCAAGATCGGCGGACTGGTGATGATCATCGCCGTCACCGATCCCGACGCCGGCAAGAAAGGCCTGTCCGCCTTCATCGTGCCGACCGACCGGCCAGGCTATGCGGTCGACAAGGTCGAGCACAAGATGGGCCAGGGCGCGTCGGACACCTGCGCGCTGCGGTTCGACGACATGTTCGTCGAGGATGATCTGCTGATCGGCCAGCCGGGCCAGGGCTATCGGATCGCTTTGGCCAATCTGGAGACCGGCCGCATCGGCATCGCCGCCCAGTGCGTCGGCATGGCGCAGGCGGCGCTGGAGATTGCGGTCGCCTATGCCAAGGACCGCAAGAGTTTTGGCAAGGCGATCATCGAGCATCAGGCGGTTGGCTTCCGCCTCGCCGACCTCGCCACCCGGCTGGAGGCGGCGCGCCAGCTCGTCCTGTCCGCCGCCGCGATGAAGGACAGTGGCCAGCCGGCCCTGACCCAGGCGTCGATGGCCAAGCTGTTCGCCTCCGAAGCGGCCGAGGCCGTGGTATCCGGCGCGATGCAGACACTGGGTGGCTATGGCTATCTTGAAGAATTCGGAATCGCGAAAATCTACCGCGATGTCCGGGTGTGCCAGATTTACGAGGGCACGTCGGACATCCAGCGCATGGTCATTGCGCGCAGCCTTTGAAGGAGTATTTCGATGCAGGACGATCCGGTAGTCATTGCGAGCTATGCCCGCACCCCCATGGGTGGGTTCCAGGGCGCACTCTCGGCCGTCAAGGCCACGGACCTTGGCGCGACGGCGGTCAAGGCCGCGGTCGAGCGGGCCGGCGTCGCCACTGACGCCATCGATCGCATCTATATGGGCTGCGTGCTGCCTGCCGGCCTGGGCCAGGCACCCGCACGCCAGGCCGCGCTGGGCGCGGGCCTTGGCCTCAATACCGAAGCAACGACCGTCAACAAGATGTGCGGATCGGGCATGCAGGCGGCGATCATGGCGCATGAGGCGCTGGCATCGGGCGCGGCCGATATCGTCATCGCGGGCGGCATGGAGAGCATGACCAACGCCCCCTATGCCCTGCCCAAGCATCGCAGCGGCGCCCGCATCGGCCATGACCGCATCATCGACACGATGATGATGGACGGGCTGGAGGATGCCTATGAACCCGGCAAGGCGATGGGCGTCTTCGCCGAAGAGGCGGTGCGCGACTATCAGTTCACCCGCACCGATCAGGATGATTATGCCATCCGCTCGCTCGACCGCGCCAATGCGGCGATCGGCAGCGGCGCCTTCGTCCGCGAGATCACGCCGGTCACCGTATCGGGCCGGGGCGGCGACACCGTCATCGACACCGACGAACAGCCCGGCAAGGCCCGGCCGGAAAAGATTCCCGGCCTCAAGCCCGCGTTCGTCAAGGATGGCACCATCACCGCCGCCAATGCCTCGTCCATTTCGGATGGCGCCGCCGCGCTGGTGATGACCCGCCAGAGCGTCGCGGAAAAGCAGGGCCTTAAAGTGGTGGCGAAGGTCGTCGCCACCGCCGCCCATGCCCATGAGCCCGCCAAGTTCACCACCGCGCCGGTGCCCGCGATGCGCAAGCTGCTGGCCAAGGCCGGCTGGTCGGTCGAGGATGTCGACCTGTTCGAGGTCAACGAAGCCTTTGCCGTGGTCGCGATGATCGCCGCCAAGGAACTGGGCATCCCGGCCGACAAGCTCAACGTCAATGGCGGCGCCACCGCGCTCGGCCATCCGATCGGCGCATCGGGCGCGCGCATCGTCGCCACCCTTTTGGGCGCGCTGGAAACCCGCGGCCTCAAGCGCGGCGTCGCCAGCCTCTGCATCGGCGGCGGCGAAGCCACCGCCATGGCCGTCGAACTCGTATAATTCTGCCGGGAGAGGACAGATAATGGATATCAAGGGACTGGCCGCCATCGTCACCGGTGGCGCCTCCGGCCTCGGCCGTGCCACCGCCACCATGCTCGCCGCGCAGGGCGCCAAGGTCGCAATCTTCGACCTCAATGAGGACGCCGGCAAGGCAGTCGCGGCCGAAATCGGCGGGCTTTATGTTGGCGTCAATGTCGCCGACGATGCCAGCGTCACCGCCGGACTCGACACGGCGGAGGGCGCGCACGGCGTCGCCCGCATCCTGGTCAATTGCGCCGGCATCGCCCCGGCCGTGAAGACGGTGGGCAAGGAAAATCTGCCCCATCCGCTCGACAGCTTCGCCAAGACGGTGACCGTCAACCTGATCGGCACCTTCAACATGATATCCAAATTCGCCGCCCGCGCGGCAGCGGCCGAGGAGAGTGACGGCGAGCGGGGCGTCATCGTCAACACCGCCTCGGTCGCGGCCTATGACGGCCAGATCGGCCAGGCGGCCTATTCCGCGTCGAAGGGCGGCGTGGTCGGCATGACCCTGCCGATCGCCCGCGATCTCGCCCAGCACAAGATCCGCGTGATGACGATCGCGCCGGGCATCTTCCTGACGCCGATGCTGGAGGCCTTCCCCCAGCATGTGCAGGATGCGCTGGGCGCGCAGGTGCCTCACCCCAGCCGCCTCGGCAAACCCGCCGAATATGCCCAGCTGGTCGAATCGATCGTCCGCAACCCGATGCTGAATGGCGAGGTGATCCGCCTCGACGGCGCCATCCGCATGGCGCCGCGCTGATGAGCGGGTCGGGCAGCGGCGTGACGCTGGCGATCGCCGACGGCATCGCCCGGATCACGCTGGATCGTCCGGCGGTCGGCAATGCGATCGACCTGCCGCTCGCCCGCGCGCTGCTCGACGCCGCCATCCGCTGCGAGGGCGATGCGGCGGTCCGCTGCGTCGTCCTCACCGGCAATGGCAAGCTGTTCTGCGCCGGCGGCGATGTCGCGCTGATGGGCGGCGCGGGCGCGCAACTGCCCACCGTCCTCACCGAACTCATCGCCACCTTCCACGCCGCCGTCACGCGCCTCGCCCGCATGGCCAAGCCGCTGGTGACTTTGGTCAACGGCCCGGCGGCGGGCGCAGGCTTCAGTCTCGCCATATTGGGCGATGTCGTGCTGGCCGCCCGCTCAGCCCATTATACCGCGGCCTATGGCGCGATCGGCCTGACCGCCGATGGCGGGCTCAGCTGGCTGCTGCCACGCCTCGTCGGCCTGCGCCGCGCGCAAGAGATCATCCTCACCAACCGCCGCATCAAAAGCGAGGAGGCCGAAGCCATCGGCCTCGTCACCCGGCTGGTCGATGATGACGCGCTGGAGGCCGAAGGGCTGGCGCTCGCCACCCGCCTCGCCGACGCGCCGACGGCCGCCTATGGTGCCGCCCGCACCCTGCTGCATGACAGTTTTGACACCGGATTCGAGACCCAGCTCGACCGCGAATTGCGATCGATGGCGGTCGCCGGCGCCGGTGAGGCGCAGGAAGGGCTTGCCGCCCTGCTCGCCAAGCGTCCCCCGAATTTCAGAGGAGCCTGACCCATGGCCGAGGCCTATATTGTCGACGCCGTCCGCACCGCCGGTGGCCGTGCCCGCAAGGGCGGGCTGATCGACGTCCATCCCGCCGATCTGGGCGCCACCATTCTCAACGCGCTGGTCGACCGCACCGGCATCGATCCCGCCGCCATCGAGGATGTGATCGTCGGCTGCGTCAGCCAGGCGGGCGAACAGAGCTTCGCCTTCGGCCGCAACCTCGTCCTCGCCTCCAAACTGCCCGACAGCGTGCCGGCCGTGACGATCGACCGGCAATGCGGCTCCTCGCAGCAGGCGCTGCATTTCGCGGCGCAGGCGATCATGTCCGGCACCCAGGATCTGGTGATTGCCGCCGGCGCCGAAAGCATGACCCGCGTGCCGATGGGCTCCAACTTCCAGCTCCACGCTGCCGCCGGCCTGGGCGACGGCCCTTGGCCCAAGAGCATCCAGAAACGCTATGGCGTCGCCGAATTCAGCCAGTTCCATGGCGCCCAGGCGATCGCCAACAAATATGGCTTCACCCGCGAGGATATGGACGCCTATGCGCTCGCCAGCCACGCCAAGGCAGCGGCCGCGATCGACAGCGGCGCCTTCAAGGCGGAGATCGTGCCGGTGCTGACGCCCGAGGGTATTTTCGACACCGACGACGGCGTGCGCCGCGGCGGCACGATGGAGGCGATGGCCAGCGTCAAGACGCTGGAGGAAGGCGGCACCATCACCGCCGCCAATGCCAGCCAGATGACGGATGGCGCGTCGGGCGTGCTGGTGGCGAGCGAAGCGGCGATCAAGCGCTTCGGCCTCACGCCCCTCGCTCGCATCGTCAACCTGACCGTCACGGCGGGCGATCCGGTCATCATGCTGGAGGAGCCGATCCCCGCCACCCGCAAGGCGTTCGAACGATCGGGCCTGAAACTCGACGATATCGACCTGTTCGAGGTGAACGAGGCCTTCGCCTCCATCCCCATGGCCTGGCTCAAGGCGATCGGCGCCGATCCGGCCAGGCTCAACGTCCATGGCGGCGCGATCGCGCTCGGCCATCCGCTCGGCGCATCGGGCACCAAGCTGATGAGCACGCTCGTTCATGCGCTCAAGGCGCGGGGCAAGCGCTATGGCCTGCAAACCATGTGCGAAGGCGGCGGCATCGCCAATGTGACGATCGTGGAGGCACTGTGATGGCTTTGAAGACGCGTTTCACCGAATTGTGCGGCATCGAACATCCGATCGTGCAGGGCGGCATGATGTGGGTCGGCCGCGCCGAACTGGCCGCCGCCGTCTCCAATGCCGGGGGCCTGGGCATCCTTACCGCCCTGACCCAGCCGACGCCGGACGATCTGCGCCGCGAGATCGACCGCTGCCGGACGATGACGGACAAGCCCTTGGGCGTGAACCTCACCATCCTGCCCTCGGTCAATCCGCCGCCCTATGCGGAGTATCGCCAGGCGATCATCGACAGCGGCGTGACGATCGTCGAGACCGCCGGCCACAAGCCGCAGGAACATGTCGATGATTTCAAGGCGCATGGCATCATCGTCGTCCATAAATGCACCGCCGTCCGCCATGCCCTCTCGGCCGAGCGGATGGGCGTCGATGCCATCTCGATCGACGGTTTCGAATGCGCCGGCCATCCCGGCGAGGACGATATTCCCGGCCTCATCCTGATCCCGGCGGCGGCCGACAAGCTCAGCATCCCGATGATCGCCAGCGGTGGCTTTGGCGACGGCCGCGGCCTCGCCGCCGCGCTGGCGCTGGGCGCGGAAGGCATCAATATGGGCACCCGCTTCTGCGCCACGGTCGAGGCGCCGATCCACCAGAATGTGAAGCAGTTCCTGGTCGACAATGACGAGCGCGGCACCAACCTCATCTTCCGCAAGTTCAAGAATAGCGCTCGCGTCGCCAAGAACAGCGTGTCGGACGAGGTGGTCGAAATCTCGCTGCGCGAAGGATCGGTCTTCCCCGACATCCAGCCCCTGGTATCCGGCGCCAAGGGCCGGATCGCGCTCGAAACCGGTGATCTGGACGCCGGCCTGATCTGGGCCGGCCAGATTCAGGGCCTGATCCACGACATCCCGACCTGCCAGGAGCTCATCACCCGCATCGTCGACGACGCCACCGCCATCATCCAACACCGCCTTGCCGGCTTCGTCACGCCGGAACTGGCGGCAGTAGGCTAAAGCGAAATTTGAGGGAGAGGCGGCTCCTCTCCCTCAATCATATCGGATGATTTCTGCAAAACGGGATGTCGATGGATCGCGGCTTGTGTCCAGATCGACCGAGAGCAGGGTAGCGCCGCACTGTTTCGTAATCTGACCAACCTGCCCGATAAGGGCGGCTATATCTTCTGTGGCTTCGGGCGCCCGCAATTTCGGATAGAGGAAGCCACCTTCGCCGTCGGCAAGATTGACGGCTTCCATCCGGGATAATGCCTCCGCCACCCTATCAAGTGACGCCAGAGAACCCGAAAGATAGAAGGTCAACCATAAGTCGGGCACATCAAAACCCGCTTCTGCCCGCAGGACAGCGACCCGTTCGATGATGTCGGCGATGCTCATATTGAAAATCTAACCCGATTCACGAGCCGCAGCTATCGAAGATCGAGAAGCGCCTGTCTCACGATAAACGTCTGGCGCATCTCCAACAGCCCTGTCCGACTCGCCGCGTCTCTGATCTATCCTCGACGATGGATCGCACCACTGCGCCCTTGATTCCCAACGAACATTCGTGCCCCAACCGAAGCGTGGGCGGTGCGAGGCTGTCG
Source organism: Sphingobium sp. L-44 (assembly GCF_056859495.1). Lineage (NCBI taxonomy): Bacteria > Pseudomonadati > Pseudomonadota > Alphaproteobacteria > Sphingomonadales > Sphingobiaceae > Sphingobium > Sphingobium sp. L-44. The sequence goes on from NZ_JBSXOQ010000039.1 coordinate 30,376, forward strand.
CTTGGCCGGCGCGTCGTCATGACCCGAATGTGCCCCAGGCGTCGCGTCGGTGCGGCGTTGCCGGGGCATGTGGGGCGCATTCGGCCCTTTTGGCCGCACGACACTATATACTTTGCCCGGTGGAACGCAGGTGTGACCTAATCCTGCGCCAGCAGCAGCGCCGCATAGGGCGGCAATGCCATCCCCGGCGCGGCGTCGCCGATCGCCGCGACGATCGTGCCATCGGCCTCCACTTCCTCCGGCCAGGGCGCGGGTGTCGGCGACAGGTTGAAGATGCAGGTCAGCGCCTGATCCTCTGCCACCCGACGGAAGGCCAGGCACTGGTCGTCGGCACGCATGATGTCCAGCCTCCCATGGCGCAACGCCGGATTCGCCTTGCGCAGCGCGATCATCGCACGGGTGAAGTGCAGCAGCGACGCGGGGTCGCCCTCCTGCGCCGCCACCGCCCGCGCGACATTCTCCGCACCCAGCGGCAGCCAGGGCTCGCCATCGGTAAAGCCCGCCTCCGCCGCATCGACCGACCAGGGCAGCGGCGTGCGCGCGCCGTCGCGCGACAGGGTCAGCGGCCAGTTGGCGATCGCCTCGGGATCCTGCAATTTCTCGAACGGGATATCGACCTGGGTTATGCCCAGTTCCTCGCCCTGATAGAGGATGACATTGCCGCGCAGCGCCATCAGCAGCAGCATCTTGAGCCGGGCGAAGGCGGGCTGATCCTCCGGCGCGCACCAGCGCGACAGGGCGCGCGGCGCATCATGATTTTCGAACGCCCAACTGGGCCAGCCCATGCCCGGCTCATCCGGCCAGCGCGCCAGCGTATCGGCGATCAGGCCCGGCGTCAGCGCCGGGGCATAGAGGAAGTTGAAACCATAGGCGCTGTTGAGGTGATCCTCGCCCGCCGTATAGGCCTTCATCTCCTGCTCGGCGAGGTCGCCGCCCACCTCCGCCACGGTGAAGATCGCGCCATAGCGATCGGTGAGGTCGCGGATGCGCGCGACGAAATCGACCACGCCGGGATGCGACTGGCTGTAACGGCGAATCTGATAGTCGAACGGCCGGGTGCGTGGCCCTTCCCCCTCGGGCGCGGGCGGATTGTCGCGCAATTCCAGGTCGTGCATCGCGTGATTCAGCGCATCGAGGCGAAAGCCGTCGACGCCCCGATCCAGCCAGAATTGCATCGCGCCCAGCAGCGCATCCTGCACCGCAACATTGTGAACGTTGAGCTGCGGCTGGCTGGTCAGGAACTGGTGCATATAATATTGCCGCCGCCGCGCATCCCAGGTCCAGGCCGGGCCGCCAAACACCGACTGCCAGTTGTTGGGCGGCGTGCCGTCCGCCCTGGGATCGGCCCAGACGAACCAGTCTGCCTTGTCATTGTCCCGGTCCTGCCGGCTCTGCGCGAACCAGGGATGCAGGTCGGAACTATGGGCATAGACCTGGTCGATCGTGACCTTGATCCCCAGTTCATGCGCGCGCGCCACCAGCGCGTCGAAATCGGCGAGCGTGCCGAAGATCGGATCCACCCCGCAATAATCGGCGATATCATAGCCGAAATCGCGCATCGGCGAGGGGAAGAAAGGCGAAATCCAGATCGCGTCCACGCCCAGCCGGGCGACATGCTCCAGCCGCGCGGTGATGCCCGGCAGGTCGCCAATGCCGTCACCGTTCGAATCCTGAAAGCTGCGAGGATAGATTTGATAGAGGACCGCGCCCTTCCACCAGGGCCGATCGCCTGCATCACGACTGTCGGGAGCCATTTGCGCCACCCCATGTCCCAAGCCTGCGGCGCATCGTGCCGCAGCGCCAGTCTACACGGCGGCGCGCGCAGGTGAAGAACTATGTTGCGGCTGCGAAGGGATCAGGGCGTATGTCGGGATCGCGTCACGCTGGAGATCAGCTGGTTGATGACGCACTCATCCTGCGCGGCGGATGCACAGATGCCGCACAGCCAGTCCAGACACCGAGCCAGAAATGCCATGGCCCTCTCCTTCTTCTTTATGCCCGCAGAATAACAGGATTCGCGGGCCTAGAAAAGCGGGAGAAGAGGGCGGATCGGCGCCTATTGGTCGGCGCCGATCACCCGGTAGAGCAGGATGCGATTCTGCACCGCCGCCAGCTCAGTTGCGATCGCCGACTGCTGCGCGCTGTAGAGCGACCGCTGGCTGGTCAGCGAATTGAGGAAGGTGTCGATGCCCGCGCGATAGCGCTGGTCCGCCAGCGCATAATAACGCTGGTTCGCCGTCACCAGCGCCTGTTGTGCCGCCTGCTGCCGGTCGATCGTGCCGGCCCGCGCCAGCCCGTCCGACACTTCCTGGAAGGCGGTCTGGATCGCCTTCTCATATTGCGCGACATAAAGGTCGCGCTGCGCCTTGCTATAGTCCAGATTGCCGCGCGCCGCCCCGCCGAAGATCGGCATGCTGGCCGATGGTGCCGCCGACCAGGCAAAGCCGCCATCGCTGAACAGCGAGGACAGGGCCGAGCTGGCCACGCCGATCGCCGTGGTCAGGCTGATCTTGGGGAACATCGCCGCCCGCGCCGCGCCGATATCGGCATTGGCGGCTTTGAGCTGATGTTCCGCCTGCAACACATCGGGCCGCTGCAACAGCACGTCGGAGGAGAGGCCGGCAGGCACCTTCGCGGTCGACTGCAACAGGCTGTCGAGCGATTGCGGCAGCAGCGCATCCTCGACCGGCGCGCCGACCAGCAGTTCCAGCGCGTTGCGGTCCTGCGCGACCTGAGTGACATTCGCCTCGATGTCGGAGCGCGCCTGCTCCACCGTGGTTTCGGCCTGATGCACGTCCAGCTTACCGGCCAGGCCCGATGTGTTCAGCGTCTGCGTCAGTTTCAGGCTGCGCTCCGCGCTCGCCAGCGTCTGGCGCGACAGCGCCAGCAACTCCTGGTCCGCCGCCATCGTCGCATAGGCGCTCGCCGTCTCGGCGATCAGGGTGATGCGGGTCGACCGCATGCCTTCCTGCGTCGCCAGATAGGATTCCAGCGCCGATCGGGTCAGATTCTTGACCCGGCCGAACAGGTCGATCTCGAACGCGCTGAAACCGACATCGGCGCTATAGCTGTTCTGCCGATTGTCATTCTGGCGACTGAAGCTCGCCGCCGCGTCACCCGTGATCGTCGGCAGCTGCGCCGCCCGCTCGACTTTGTACTGCGCCCGCGCCGACTGGACATTGGCCAGCGCCACCCGCAGGTCGCGATTATTGGCCAGCGCCCGCTCGATCACGGTCTCGAGCCGCGCGTCGCCGATCAGCGCGGTCCAAGGCAGGCCCGCAGGCTCGGCGCTGGCCGGGGCATAGGCCTCACCCGTGGGGAAGGCCGGCGCCACCGGCGTTTGCGGCCGGACATATTTGGGCGCCATGTCGCACCCGGCCAGCACCAGCGCCGACAGCGGCATCATCATCCATGCAGCGCGGGTCATGCGGGCACTCCGTCCACGGGCGGTTCCTGGGCCGGCGGCTCGCCACCCGGCTTCTTCTTGTCCATGCCGAACAGGCGGGCGATCGAGACGAAGAAGAGCGGCACGTAGAAGATCGCCAGCACCGTCGCCGTCACCATGCCGCCGACCACCGCCGTGCCGATCGCGACGCGGCTCTGCGCGCCAGCCCCAGTGGCGATGGCGAGCGGAATGACGCCCGCGATGAAGGCCAGGCTGGTCATCAGGATCGGACGGAAGCGCAGCCGCGCCGCCTCCAGCGCCGCTTCCAGCGCATTGCGACCATTGCGATGCGCCAGTTCGGCAAACTCGACGATCAGGATCGCATTCTTCGCCGCCAGACCCATGGTGGTCAGCAGGCCGACCTGGAAGAAGATATTATTCTCCAGCCCGCGCAGCGTCACTGCCAGCACCGCACCGATCAGGCCGAGCGGAATGACCAGCAGCACCGACAGCGGGATCGACCAGCTTTCATAGAGGGCCGCGAGGCAGAGGAAGACGACCAGCACCGACAGGCCATAGAGCAGGGGCGCCTGTCCGCCGGACAATTGCTCCTGATAGCTGAGGCCACTCCAGGCATAGCTGGTGCCGGCCGGCAGCTGCTTCTGCAGCGCCACCATCCGGTCCATCGCATCGCCCGAGCTGGCGCCCGGCGCCGACTGGCCCTGGATCTCGAAGGAGGACAGACCGTTGAAGCGCTGCACGCTGCTCGGCCCCATCACCCAATGGCTGGTGGCGAAGGCGGAGAAGGGCACCATCTCGCCGGTCGTGCTCGACCGCACCATCCAGTTGTCGAGATCGCTCGGCAAGGCGCGATAGGGGGCGTCGGCCTGCATATAGACACGCTTCACCCGGCCGCGATCGACGAAGTCGTTGACATAGGTGCTGCCCCAGGCGGAGCTGAGCACATCGTCGACATTGGCCTGGGTCAGGCCCAGCACGGTCAGCTTCTCGGTATCGATGTCGATCTTGAGCTGCGGCGTATCCTCCAGCGAGGCCGCACGCACACCTGCCAGAACCGGATCCTGCTGCGCGGACGCGATCAGCTGGTTGCGCAGCTCCAGGAAGCGCTCACGGCTGAGGCCGCCGCTGTTCAGCAGTTCGAAGGTGAAGCCGTTGGACTGGCCCAGGCCGCGGATCGCCGGCGGGGTCATCGCCAGCACCTTGGCATCGCGGATCGCGCCCAGCTGCTTGGTCGCCCGATTGGCGATCGTGCCGGCCTCGTTCGTCTTGCCCTTGCGGTCGTCCCATGGCGCCAGGTTGATGAAGCCCTGGCCGACATTCTCGCCCTGCCCCTGGAAACTGAAGCCGGTCATGATGAAGGCGAAGGCGACATTGTCCTTCTCGTCATTGAGGAAATAGCTCTGCACCTGGTCGATCGCCGCATTGGTGCGGCTCGATTTGGCGCCGGACGGCAGCGTGACCTGCACCATCACCTGGCCCTGATCCTCGACCGGCAGGAAGCTGGTCGGCAGGCGCATGAACAGCACGACCAATATACCCAGCACCACCACATAGAGGCCCCAAAAGATGCCCCGCTTGCCGATCACGCCCTGGGTGCGGCGGACATAGCCATTGGTCAGCCGCTCGAACCAGCGGTTGAACTTGCCGAACCAGCCCTTCTCGCGATGCGCCTTGTCGATCGGCTTCAGCATGGTGGCGCACAGGGCCGGCGACAGGATCAATGCGACCACGACCGACAACAGCATCGACGACACGATCGTGATCGAGAATTGGCGATAGATGACGCCGGTCGATCCGCCGAAGAAGGCCATGGGCAGCAGCACCGCCGACAGCACCAGCGCGATGCCGACCAGCGCACTGCCAATCTCCATCATCGACTTGATCGTGGCGTCGCGGGGCGACAGCCCCTCTTCCTCCATGATGCGCTCGACATTTTCCACCACGACGATCGCGTCGTCGACCAGCAGGCCGATCGACAGCACCATGCCGAACAGGGTCAGCGTGTTGATCGAATAGCCGAACAGCGCAAGGATGCCGAACGTGCCGAGCAGCACGACCGGCACCGCGATCGCGGGCACCAGCGTCGCACGCCAGCTCTGCAGGAAGACGAACATCACGATGACGACCAGCACGACCGCCTCGATCAGCGTCTGCACGACTTCCTCGACCGACAGCTTGATGAAGGGCGTGGTGTCGCGCGGATAAACGATCTTGTAGCCGTGCGGCAGGTTGCCACCCAGTTCGGCGACGCGCGCCTTCACCAGCTCGGCGGTCTTGAGCGCGTCGGCGCCCGGCGCCAGCTGCAACGCCATGCCTGATGCCGGATGGCCGTTGAGGCGCGCACTGGTGGTATAGCTTTCATTGCCCAGCTCGACGCGGGCCACGTCGGACAGGTGGACGACCGACCCGTCGCTCTGCGTCTTCACCACGATATTGCGGAACTGGTCCGGCGTTTCCAGGCGCGCGCGCGCCGTGACGGTGGCGTTGATCTGCTGGTTCGCCGGTGCCGGATCGGCACCGATCTGGCCGGCCGACACTTCGATATTCTGGGCCTTGATCGCCGTTTCGACGTCCGACGGCATCAGCTTGACCGCGGCCAGCTTATAGGGGTCCAGCCAGATGCGCATCGCATATTGCGATCCGAAGATCTGGGTCGCGCCGATGCCGTCGATACGGGCGATCGAATCCTGGAAATTGTTGACCAGATAGTCGGCAATGTCCGCCTGGGTGGCATTGTCGGTCTCGTCATAGAGACCCACCAGCATCAGGAAGTCGGTCTGCTGCTTGGTGACCGACAGGCCCTGCTGCTGCACGGCGCTGGGCAGGCGGCTCAGCGCCTGCTGCACCCGGTTCTGCACCTGCACCTGCGCGGTGTCGGGGTCGGTGCCCTTCTGGAAGGTGACGGTGATGCGCGACTGCCCCGTCGATGTCGACGAGGAGGAGAAATACATGAGCCCGTCGATGCCGGTCAGCTGCTGCTCGATGACCTGGGTGACGCTGGTCTCGACCGTTTCGGCCGACGCGCCCGGATAGGTGGCGCTGATACCCACGCCCGGCGGCGCGATGTCGGGATATTGGGCGACCGGCAGCGACAGCATGCCGCCCAGGCCCGCCAGCATGATGCCGATGGCGATGACCCAGGCAAAGATCGGCCGGTCGATGAAAAAGCGGCTCAGCACCGGGCCTCTCCTACTTCTTCGCCGCGACGGCGACGGGCTTTACCTTGTCGTCGGGCTGGACCTTGTCGGTGCCCTCAACGATCAGCCGGTCGCCGGCCTTCAGGCCTGCGGTGATCAGCCATTTGTCGCCGATCGCCTGCGCGGCGGTGACGGTGCGGCGCTCGACCTTGTTGTCCTTGGTCACGACCAGCGCGGTCGCATTGCCCTTGGCGTCGCGGGCGATGCCCTGCTGCGGCGCCAGGATCGCGCCGGGGACGACCGACTGCGGCGCCACGACGCGCACGAACATGCCGGGCAGCAGCATGCCGTCGGGATTGGGGAAGCGCGCGCGCAGCGTCACCGTGCCGCTGTCGACATCGACGATCGGCTCGGCAAATTCGATCCGCCCTTCCAGCGGATATTCGCTGCCGTCGTCCAGCTTCAGCCGGATCGTCGCGCTGGCCGGCAGCGTCTTGCCCGCCGCCAGCGATCGCCGCAGCTGCAGCAGCTGGCTGCTCGACTGGGTGACGTCGACATAGATGGGGTCAAGCTGCTGGATCGTCGTCAGCGGATCGGTCTGGCTGGCGGTCACCAGCGCGCCGGGGGTGAAGAGGGTGCGGCCGATCCGGCCGCTGATCGGCGCACGGACCTGGGTGAAGGTCAGGTTGACATTGGCGGTGTCGAGCGAGGCGCGCGCCTGGCCCACGGCGGCCGCTGCCTGGCGCGCCGTCGCGATCACATCGTCGCGGTCCTGCGCGCTCACCGCCTCGGTATCGCCCAGGCCGCGATAGCGCTGCGCCTTGGCCTGTGCCGCCACCGCCGTCGCCTGCGCGCTGACCAGCGCCGCCTGCGCCTCGTCGCGCGACGCGCGATAGAGCCTCTCGTCAATCTGGTAGAGCGGCTGGCCGGCCGTCACCATCGATCCTTCGGTGAACAGCCTTTTCTGGATCACGCCGGTGATCTGCGGCCGGACTTCCGACTGCATGGTCGACACGGTGCGCGCCGGCAATTCGGACGAGACGGTCACATTCTGTGCCGCCAGCGTCACCACGCCCACTTCCACAGGCCCTTTCTTTGGCGCCTTTTCCTGTCCGCAAGCGGTGATCAGGATGCATAATGCGATCGGTGCGACCCGGAGGCTCCGGAGCTCTGCGAAAATGGGCATGGCTTCACATCGTTACCGCCGGCAGGCAGCGCCGACGATCGCCTGATCGCGATTTGAGGCGTATCCTGCTAGACCAAGTTGATATCCTGACGCATCATCATGTCGCGCGACATCCGAACGCGTATCGCTTTGTATCGCCCTGTATCATCCCCGGTAGAGGCACAGACTTTTGCAATATCCGCCGCTAGAAGCGCAACATGGCTGACCTGTCCGATCCCCGCCGCAACAGCGTCATCGTCGTCGACGACGATGCCGATATTCGCGGTCTGATCGTCGATCAGTTGCGGCAGGAAAATTACGACCTGCTTTCCGCCTCGAACCTAGCCGAACTGCGCCAGGCATTGCGCGACCAGCCGGTCGACCTGATCGTGCTCGATCTCAACCTGCCCGATGGCGATGGCCTGTCGCTGTGCCGCGAGCTGCGCGCCGAAGGATCGGGCATCCAGATCATCATGGTGACGGCGCGCGGCAGCGCGATCGACCGGGTGCTGGGGCTGGAACTGGGCGCCGACGATTATCTGACCAAGCCGTTCGAGCCGCGCGAGCTGCTGGTGCGCATCCGCAACCTGCTGCGCCGCCCCCGCGTCGAGCCCCCGGCGCCCGCCGACCAGTCCCGCTATGCCGTCTTCGGTCCCTGGCGGCTCGATCTGCTGCAACGCCGGCTGATCGCCCCGGACGACCGGCTGGTGATGTTGTCCTCCGCCGAATTCCGCCTGCTCTCCCGCTTCATAGAGGAGCCCAATGTCGTGCTCGCGCGTGAGACTTTGCTGCCCGAACGGCGCGCCACCGCCGCCTTCGACCGCACCATCGACCTGCAGGTCAGCCGCCTGCGACAAAAGCTGGCCGGCGCCACCGGCGGCGCCGACCTGATCCTGACCGTTCGCGGCGAAGGCTATGTTCTCGCCAGCCCGGTGCGCTACGAATGATCGGCCAGCCGGTGCAGCGCGTGCGGGATTTCTTCCGCTCGATGGCGGGGCATATCTTCGTGCTGCTGACCGTCGGCATCTCGCTCTCGGCCATCCTCGCGCTCGCTGTGTCGGAACAGGGTCGCCGCCATGATTTCGAACGCGTCCGCCGCCAGCGCGTGCTGGCCAGCGCCTTCGACGTCGCCGACCGGCTGCGCCGCGATCCGGTGCGCGTTCAGCAGATGCTGGAAAATCACGGCATTGTCGGCGCTTCCATCGCCCCTGACGGCATCTCCATCAACGAGCCGGATCCCGATCTCGAAGCCGCGCTCGCCCGGCGTTTCGGCCCCCGCGCCCAGCCGGAGGCGGGACAGGTGCCCTTCGGCCTCTGTTTCCCCGACAAGGATGCCGGGCGCAGCCGCGCTGCCGGCCTGATCGATGCGCCCCGGCCCGATTGCTGGATCGTGCGCATGACCGACGCGACCGGCCAGCGCCGCGGCATGGCGCTCACCTTCCCGCGCCTCGCCCGGCCGCCCAGCTCCTTGTTCAGCCCGGCCTATCTGGTCGTCATCCTGCTTTCGGCCGCCGGCCTCTCCATCCTGATCGGCCGGATCGCCGCCAAGCCGCTGCGTCGTCTGTCCCAGGCCGCCGAAGCCTTTTCCGTGTCGCGCGATCCGGAGGAAATTCCCGAGCGCGGGCCGGAGGAGGTGCGCGCCGCCCTCTCCACCTTCAACCTGATGCAGCGCCGCGTCCGCGCCGGCTTCACCGAACGGACCCAGTTGCTGGCGGCGATCAGCCATGATCTCCAGACCCCGCTCACCCGGCTGCGGCTGCGGCTGGAACTGGTCGAGAATGAGGAACTGCGCGCCCGCCTGCTGCAGGATCATGAGGCGATGCAGCGGCTGGTGCGCGAAGGGCTGGACCTTGCCGCCAGCACCGAGACGCATGAGGAATGGTCAGTGATCGACCTTGATTCCCTGCTCGCCAGCATGGCCGAGGATGCGCAGGAACTGGGCGCCCCGGTCCAGTTCGCCGCCGGTTGCGGCGCGTCGGTCCGGGTCAAGCCCAATGCGCTGACCCGCTGCATGAGCAATCTGGTCGACAATGCCGTCAAATATGGCGGATGCGCGGAGATCAGCTGCCTGCGCACGCCCGGCCATGTCACGATCGAGATACGCGACCATGGTCCCGGCATCCCGCCGCAGGATCTGGACCAGATGTTCGAACCCTTTACCCGCGGCGCCAGCAGCCAGCCTGGCGGCCGCCACGGCACCGGCATCGGCCTCACCATCGCGCGGTCGCTGGGCCTCAGTTTCGGCGCGATCGTCGCGCTGCGCAATGCACCCGATGGCGGGCTGATCGCCAGTATCGAGATGAAGGCGGCCTAAACCGCGCCGACGACCATCAGCGCCAATGCCAGCAGCAGCCCGCCGCGCGCCAGCCGGGGACCATAGGTCAGCGCCAGCAGCACCGCCCCCGCCATCAGCGGCAGCAGCCCGCACCAGGTGACGATGCCGATCCCGTCGGTGCCGGACAGGATCGCGCCGAGCAGCGACAGGGCAATCGCGCTCCAGCCAAGCAGCGGCAGATGCCGGGCCAGCCCATGGCGCTGCCAGGGGCCGAGCAGCGCCGGTCCATGCCGCGTCATCGCCGCCGCCAATGCGAAGAAACCGATATAGAGCAGTCCCGCAACGATCATGCCGGCTGCTCCCGCATCCGCCGACGCGCCGGAGTCGGCGCATGCCGCCGTCGCATCTGCCGACGCACGATCAGCGCCAGCGCGGCCGCCATGGCCAGGAACAGAAGATTGCCGGCCAGCAGGACCGGTTCGGTCGAGCAGACCGGCCCCAGCACTGCCGCCAGCACGCAGGCAAAGGCCAGCAGCCCCATCATCAACGGCCAGCCGATGGCCGGACGCAGCGCCAGCCCGGCCAGCAGTGCCGCACCCGCCGTCCACAAGGCCACGGACACTTCCGCTTCGGGGCGCCCCGCCATGCCGATCGGCAAGAGGCGATTGGCGATGAAATAGGCGACCGCGCCCAGCGGCACGCCGGTGATCACGCCGACATTCAGCCGTTCAAGGATGCGATTGCCGATCGAGAGCGGCTGGCGCTCGCGCCGCTTGGCGATCCACAGCACCATGCCGGTCGAGATCGCCAGCGTCAGCATCGACCCGCCCAGCACATAGAGCCAGCGCGTCGCCATCGGTGCGAAGCGCGCCATGTGCAGCCCATAGACTACCTGATAGGTGCGCATCGCCGGCCGCCGCTCGACCCAGCTCTTGAGCAGCCGGCCGGTGGTCCCGTCAAAACTCGCCTGCCCCCGCATATAGCCGATCGAGTCGGCATCGGACTGGTAGACGGTGACGACCGATGCCGCGTCGCCGGGATTGAACACATAGACGCGGCCAACATGGCCGCCGCCAAATGCGCGCTCGGCCGCCGTCAGCATGGGTGCGATCGGTGCCAGCGACGCGGGCTTGCCGGCCGCCGGACGGGTCACCGAACCCGGCGCCAGCGCCTCGTACATCTCCATCACCTTGTCACCATAACCGGCACTGATCGGCCAGGGCATGTTGAGCGACGCCAGCGTCAGCAGCCCGGTGAAGGTGATCATCAGGTGGAAGGGCATGGCCAGCACGCCGGTCGCATTATGCCCGTCGAGCCAGGACCGCTGGCCCTTGGCCGGGCGGAAGGTGAAGAAGTCCTTGAAGATGCGCTTGTGCGCGATGATGCCGGTGACCAGCGCGACCAGCATGACCATCGCCGCCAGCGAGGCGAGCAGCCGACCCCAGGGATAGGGAATCTCCAGCTCGAAATGGAGGCGATAGAAAAATTCGCCGCCCAGCGTCTCGCGCGCGACCGGCGCGCCGGTCACCGGATCGAGCGCGCGATACAGATAATCGCTGCCCTGGTCATAGGAGGCCTCGACCGTGTTGGCCCGGCCGTCAGGCGCGGTCAGATACCAGCCGGTGGAACCCGGCGCATGTTTCGACAGCCAGCCGGTCGCCGCGACGATCGCGCTCTTGCTATCCGCCTGCGCCGTCACTTCGGGCCGCATCCAGCGGCCGATTTCCGGCTTGAAGACGCTGAGCGTCCCGGCCAGGCATATGACGAACAGCACATAGCCCAGCAGCAGCCCGGTCCAGCCGTGCAGCCAGGCCATCGCCTGCCGCACGCCGTCGCGCACCATGGCCGATGCCCCGCTCATGCAAAGCCTCCGCTCGTCCAGACCAGCCCCGCCAACAGTGCGGAAAGAACTATCACGCCGCCCAGAGCGACCCAGGGCCCACGCGCGAGAAAGGCCCAGACGCTGGCCGCCGGGGCGAACAGATAGGAGAACATGGTCGCGACCGTGACAGCCTCCAGCCGGCCCATCGGCAGGGTGCGGGCCAGCAACATCGCCGCCAGCGCCGCAACCGCATAGGCGCCCACTGTGCCCGCCAGCGTGCGCAGCGCGACATTGCCGCGATAACGCCAGCCGCTACGGGCGCGCAGAGCCGCCGCCTTCGTCAATAGTCGACGCTCAAGGTGAACACCGCCGTGCGCGGCGCGGCATAGAAGGCCTGGCCCCACATCAGGCTGCCCAGATATTTGGTGTTGGTGACATTCTTCACGTTCACGCTCGCCCGCAGATGATCGACCACCCGGATACCCGCCATCAGGTCGAGCACGGCATAGCTCTTCTGCTTAACGACCACATCGCCCATGTAAACATCGCCGTCATAGACATCGGTCAGCGTCGTCTTGATCGCATTCTGCCAGCGCAGCTGCGCGCCCAGCTTCAGGTCGTTGAGCTGCGGCACCTGATAGGTGGTGGCCAGCTTCAGCGACTTGGTCGGCAACCAGGTGCGGGTGTCGTTGCCCTCGTCATCCTCGATATCATATTGGGTATAGCCACCGCTCAGCGTCCACTGGTCGGTGATCTTGCCCGCCACTTCCAGCTCGAAACCGGTCGAGGTGGTATCGACGCCGGCATAATAGCTGCCGCCGGCCTTGCCCGGTCCATCCTCGCCAAAGGTGCCGGCATAGTCGGCCAGTCCCTTCTGCTTGGCGCGGAACACGGTGGCGGTGGCATAGAGGCGATCGCCGAACCAGCTGCTCTTGATGCCGCCCTCGATGCTGGTGCCCTTGGCCGGGTCCAGCTTGCGATTATTGGCGTCGACCTCCGCCTGCGGATTATAGATGTCGGTATAGCTGGCATAGAGGGTGACGTTGGGCGTCACGTCATAGAGCAGGCCGAGATAGGGGCTGATCTTGTGGTCGTCGCGCGCCTGGTCGGTGCCATAGGAATAGCCGGACGACTTGATCCACATCGCGCTGGCGCCGACCACGCCCTTCAGCTGGTCAGTGAAGTTGAGATGGGCCGCGCCATAGAGGCGAGTCAGCTCGTCGCTATATTTGGCGGCCAGATATTCGCCCGGATAATCCGGTTCGGTCACCTGCGCGCTGCCCCAGTCATAGACCGACGGATAGACCAGCGCGCTGTCCTCGGCGAAATTCTCCCACTCCTTGGCGTTCGACTTGGCATAGGAGAGGCCCAGCACCAGCTTGTGCTCGCGGCCGAACAGGCTGAACGGACCGGTGGCGCTGAAATCGCCCAGATATTGCTTATAGTCGGACGGGTAGATGCCCGCCATGCCATAGACGCCCTCGCCGGTCTCCTTGTCGGGATAGCCATAGGCATAGAGCAGCTTCGCATTCTCCTGGAAGCGCTTGTAGGTGAACATCCCGCTCAGCGTCCATTGGCCCATGGTATAGACCAGCTCGCCAAAGCTATTCTGGTCCTTCGTGTTCCAATAGGTCCAGTCGGCCGAGGTTGTCGCCGAGCGCGCATAGTCGATCCGGGTGCCGTCGGTGAACACCAGCGGCATCGCCCCCCACAGCACGCCGTCGGCGTCATTTTCCTGGCGCGTATATCCGACCGTCGCCTTGAGATCGGGGGTCACCTGCCAGGCGACGATCGCGCCAAAGACGTCGCGATTGATGTGGTTATAGTCCAGATGGGTATCGCGATCCTCATGCGCATAGATGAAGCGCGCCGATACCGTATCGGTCACCGGGACATTGACGTCGCCCTCCACGCGCCACAGGTCGCGCGAGCCGACCTGGGCCGTGCCTTTGGCCTGGAACTCGTCGAGCGGCCGCTTGCGGACATAGTTGATCGTCGCCGACGGGTTGCCGATGCCGGTCATGATCGCATTGGCGCCGCGCACCGCCTCGACATTCTCGAACAGGGCGGTGTCGAGGTCGCCGAACTGGATGCCCCAGGCGAGCGGCAGGCCGACACCATCGACCTGGAAGTTGGACACGTCGAAACCGCGCGAGTTGAAATAGGTGCGGTCCGTCTCGACTCGCTCGACATTGATGCCGATCGTCTGGTCGAGCAGGTCGTTGACATTGGTGATCGCGAAATCCTCGATCCGCTCGCGATTGATGATCGTCACCGACTGCGGCGTCTCGCGCACCGACAGCGACAGGGCAGTGGCGGAACTGGACGGTTGGTTGGCGGCGGTCACGACGATGCGCGACGCGTCCTCTGCGGCGCTGTCGGCTTCTGCCGCGCGGGCGACATGCGGCATCACGACAAGGGCAAAGCCGCTGCTCAACAGGAGGCGGCGCAAGGACAGACGCATTTTGATTTCCCCGATGGCTCTCTATCTGCGCCGCGCGTTAGGCATGTCCAGAATGCGAGTCAAACGCATTAGCATTGCATGTGCGCGACAATCGCGCCACGAAGATGAAATTTTGTTCATGTCTGGAACGAAGCTGGTCGGTTTCTCCTTTGTAAACCGGCACCTGCCCGTGCCTCCTGCCCAGGGAGTATCCGACCATGACAAACGCACCGCCCCGCCGATCGATCGCCGCCCTGATATTGGGCATCGTCTTCGGCCTTATCGGGCTGGTGCTGACCGGCGGCGGCGCCTGGCTGCTGATCTCGGGCGGCTCGCCTTATTATCTGGTCACCGGCATCGCCCTGATCGTCTCGGGCACTCTCCTGGCGCGCGGGCGTAAGGCGGGCGGCTGGCTCTACATTGTCATCTTCGCTGTCACTTTGCTCTGGGCCTATTGGGAAGTGGGCCTTGATCCCTGGGCGCTGGTGCCGCGCGTCGTCGCCCCGCTGGTCCTCCTGATCACGCTGCAACTGGTGTGGCCGACGCTCGACCGCAGCGCTGGTCGCTGGCGCCGTGCATGGGTCGGGGTGGCTGTCACTTTCGCTGTCGCGATCGGCTTTTTCTGGAGCATCGCCAGCAACTTCATTCCGCCGGTGCTGCAGGGTCTGCCCGACGCCCGCTATGCCATGGCCGATCCCTCGATCGGCACCACCGGCGCCGACTGGCCGGCCTATGGCGGCACCAACAGCGCCCGTCGCTACTCGCCGCTCGCCCAGATCACCACCGCCAATGTGGGCAACCTCAAGCGCGCCTGGATGATCCACACCGGCGACCTGCCGGCCTCGGCCCAGATCCGCAACACCTATGGCGCGGAAAACACGCCGCTCAAGATCGGCGACACCCTCTATGTCTGCACGCCCAAGAGCATGGTGATCGCGCTCGATCCCGCCACCGGCAAGCAGAAATGGCGCTTCGATCCCAAGGTGTCGGACGAGGCCATTCCATACACCGCCGCCTGTCGCGGGGTCAGCTATTATGCCGTGCCCGGCGCTGCGGCCGACACGCCCTGCGCCCAGCGCATCATCCTGGGCACGCTCGACGCACGGATCATGGCGCTGGACGCCCGCACCGGCGTGCAGTGCCGCGACTTCGGCAATAATGGCCAGGTCCGCATCACCGACGGCATGGGCCAGGTCCCTCCGGGCTATGTCTCCATCACCTCGCCGCCGACCATCGTGCGCGGCGTGATCGTCACCGGCCATCAGGTGCTGGACGGGCAGGATCGCTGGGCGCCGTCCGGCGTGATTCAGGCCTATGACGCGGTCACGGGCAAGATGCGCTGGGCCTGGGACATGATGCACCCGGAACGCAGCGGTCCGCCGCCGGCCGGCCAGACCTATGCCCGCGGCACGCCGAACATGTGGACGATCGCCTCGGGCGACGAGCAGCTTGGCCTCGTCTATCTGCCGATGGGCAACAGCGCCGCCGATTATTACAGCAGCCTGCGCCGGCCGGAGGAAAATCGCTACGCCACCTCGCTGGTCGCGATCGACGTGATGACCGGCAAGCCGCGCTGGAATTTCCAGGCGGTGCGCAAGGATGTGTGGGACTATGATTTCGGCGCCCAGGCGACCCTGATCGATTTCCCGACGGCGCGCGGTCCGGTGCCCGCGATGCTGCTGCCCAGCAAGCAGGGTGACATCTATGTGCTCGATCGCCGCACCGGCCGGCCGCTGACCCCGATCGGTGATATCAAGGCACCGCAGATCGGTGTCGAGCCAGCGCAGCGCGCCGCCACCCAGCGCATCTCGCTCTACCACACGCTGCGCAAGCCCGACCTCACCGAAAAGGACATGTGGGGCATGTCGCCGATCGACCAAATGATCTGCCGCATCCAGTTCCGCCGGGCGAGCTACAAGGGCTTCTTCACTCCGCCCGAAGCCGACAAGCGCTCGATCGAATATCCCGGCTATAATGGCGGCACCGACTGGGGTGGCATCGCCGTCGATCCGGCGCGTGGCGTGATCGTCGCCAATTATAACGACATGCCCAATTATGTCCGGCTGGTGCCCCGCAAGGAAGCCAACAAGAAGGGCTGGGCACCGCGCGATCAGGCACGCGGCGAAATTGGCGGGGCGGAAGGCGCGGGCGATCCGCAGGCGCACACCCCCTATGCGATCGACGTCAATGCCGGCTGGCGCCTGCCCTTCACCGGCCTGCTCTGCAAGCAGCCCCCCTATGGCGGCATCCGCGCGATCGACATCGCCACCGGCAAGACCATCTGGGATCGCCCCTTCGGCACGGCACGGACCAATGGGCCGTTCGGCATCCCCTCGATGCTTCCGCTGACGATCGGCACACCCAATAATGGCGGGTCGGTGGTAACAGCCGGCGGGCTGATCTTCGTCGCCGCCGCGACCGACAATCTGATCCGCGCGATCGACCTCAAGACCGGCAAGACTTTGTGGCAGGACGTGCTGCCCGCCGGTGGTCAGGCGACGCCGATGACCTACAGCCAGAATGGCAAGCAATATCTGGTCATCATGGCCGGCGGTCATCATTTCATGCAGACGCCGGTGGGCGATGAACTGATCGCCTATGCCCTGAACTGAGATGCTTTAATGAGATACTCTGCCGCCGCCCTTTGCCTTACCAGGCGAGGGCGGCGGTCAGCATCAGTGCCTGCGCCTGATCCTCCGGCCGCGCCGCGCCGGAGGCATCGGCGCGGAGGAGCCGGCTGCTCGCCAGTTGGTCGGGGTCGGTGAGGTGCAGGCCGACCCGCATCGGTCGACGCCCGGCCAACGCATAATCGACGCCGGCCTCCAGCCGCAGGCCAGCATCATCCTGCATCAGCGCCGGCGCGCTGCTCTGCGCCGCGGCAACCCGGCATCGCCATAGGCCCTGCGCCCACAGACCTTCCAGAATCAGTTGCTGTTCCTGCACGCGGCCGCCCCGCTCCTGGCGCAGTTGCGCCATATGGTAGCGCGCCGACAGGCTGAGCGCGGGCGTCAGCCGATGCTCCGCCCGCATCGCCAGCCGCCGCACATGCGCCGACCCGCGATTGACCGGCAGATAGCCGTCCTCGACAAAGGCCAGCCGGTCCTCGACCTCGCCGTCAAAGGCATCGACCGCCAATGTCAGGTCCGGTGCCACCATCCAGTCGCTGCCCAGCCGCATGCGGCTGTCGCGTTCCGGCCGCAAACCGGCCTGCAATGTGCGGAACGCCTCCCGCGTCAGCCCCAGCGCACCCGACAGGCCGACCCCGGCATAGGCCTCTATCGTCTCGCGATAATCCGCGCGCAGGGTGACGCCGGGCGCGGCGTCATAGGCCAGCCGCCCCGTCGGCAAGAACAGGTCGCGGCTCTTGATTGAGTCGCTGCCATAGAGCGCCGTCACATTGGCCCCGCGATTGTTGAGCTTGGCCCCCTGCCAGCCCAGTTCGGCCTGCAAGCCGTCCGCCAGTGACAGGCTGCCATGCGTCGACCAGCATCAGGCTGCTGCGCGGCTGGGCATCGCCAGACAGGTCGGTAGGCAGCGGCACCGCGCCGATCCGACGAGCCGGCAGCGCCACCATCCGGTTGCGCTTGCGCTGGACGGCGATGCCGATCGCCGCCGGCTCGGCCGGCGATGGCGCCAGTTCGATCGCATAGATGCGCGCCGGCTTCGCTGCACCGTCCAGCGGCGCGGGCAGCAGGGAAAAACGCAAGGGCCGTTTCAGCACAAAGCCGCCATGATCGGGGGTAATCGTCTGCGCCGATGCCGGGACCGCGAACGCCAGGGCTGCCAGCGACACCACCATCCAGCGGATCATCGTCATGACGCCACCTGCGCCAATTGGATAGCGGCCCCGGCGCGACGTTCCGGTTCATAGGCGATCATGTAACCGAAATGGTCGGACAGCGGCGCGCCCTCCACCTCCGTACCGAAGGGCACGGCCGCGTGGATGGCCCGCATCGGCCGACCATGATCGTCGCGCGCGAACAGCCAATCCTTGCCGCGCGCGCTGGCCTGTTCGAGATCCCGGTGCGTGCCGGCATCGGATGGCAGGCTGTCCGCCAAAGCCCGCCGAGCGCCGCCCAGATGCGCCGCGACAAAGCCCATGCCCGCCCGCGCCCAGCGGGTGAAGAAGGCGTGGATGCGGTTGCGATCGCCGCCGATATTGAGGTCGCCGCCCAGGATCATCGGCTGTCCGGCGGGAACATGGACGCGCACGAAGTCGGCCAGCAGCCCGGCCTGCCGATCAAACGCCCGCTGCGACCGGGCGATCGCCACGCCTGCCGCCTTGCGCGCGTTGAGATGGGTGTTGACGATGCTGACCGGCCCGTCGAAGCCCGGCACCGCCAGATGGGCGATCAGCACGCCCTTGTTCGCCAGGCAATCGAAGCCGGCGCAGGCGAAATCGGGAAAGGCCATGCGATCGATGCCGGTGATCGGATAATCGGACAGGATGAGCAGACCGCTGTTCAGCTGCTTGGGCGCCGTCTCGCCGCGGTCCCAGCGCGCCGCCTGCACATAGGCGCGGTCATCCGATCCCGCCGCAATCGCCGTGCGCAACCCGATGTCCGGCCCGGTCGCGACATGGGCATAGCCCGCACGGCGCGCCAGTTGCGCGGCCTGCGGCGAAAAGGCTTCCTGCAGCAGGACGATATGCGGCTGGCGCCCGGCCCGGCGCAGCGCCACCAGCCGATCGGCGATGCGGCCCAGTGCCTCGTCCCGGCCAAGGGCGATCGGCCAGGGCAGCCCCATCACATTATAGGTCATCACCGACAGCGGCCTATCCGGCTGTGGCGCGGTCGCCGCCAGCCCGGCAGTATCGCTCCGCCGACTTTCGCCCTGCGATCCCGTGGCGGCCAACACCGCCAGGCTCGCGACCAATATCGCACGCAAAGGCTTCGCCATCCCTCATTCCCCTGCCTCCTCCCTAGCGGGCGCATGAGTCACGCTCGTGTCGTTCGCGCGGCAGTGGGGTTAAATTTTGAAGGCGGCAATCGTCATCCGACCGACGCCGGACTGTCATCATCGCCGTCAGCTTGCGGGCGGCCGGTTCCTGCTGATAGGGGAAATCCGACCCGCCCAGACGGCAATGAAGAGGACCCCATGGCCTATTTCCGGCGGCTTGATGCCCGCCATTTCACCCCGACGGAACTGGTCGGCGGCGCCTGGAACGTGACGGAACAGCATGTCGCCCCCGCAATCGGCCTGCTGGCCCATGCGATCGAGGTGGACGCCAAGGCGCGCCGGCCCGATCCGCTGCAACTGGGGCGCCTGTCCTATGATATCCTGGGCACCATCCCGCTCGATACGGTCGAGATTGATGTCACCGTCATCCGACCCGGCCGCACCATCGAACTGGTCGAAGCGCGGCTCAGCCATGGCGGCCGGCCGGCAATCCTGCTGCGCGCCTGGCTGGCCCAGGCTTATGACACAAGCGCGATCGCCGGCGGCGGCTTCGATCCCATTCCCGGCCCGGAAACCATGGCACCCTGGGACGGCACCGGCGAATGGCCCGGCGGCTTCATCGCCAGCATCGATGCCCGCCGCCAATATGTCGCGCCGGGCCGCGCCATTGGCTGGATCCGCACGCCCCATGCGCTGATCGAGGATGAGGCAGTATCGCCGCTCGCCCGCGCCATGGGGCTGGTCGATACCGCCAATGGCCTGGCGCCTCTGGTATCGACTGCCGACGCCGCCTTTCCCAATCTCGACCTCACCGCCCATATCTTCCGCGCACCGGTCGGCGAATGGCTGGGTTGCGACGTCACCGTTTCCTTCGGCACCGACGGCATAGGCCTTACTCACAGCATCCTGCATGACCGGGACGGCGCGATCGGCACCGTCTCACAATGGCTGACGATCCGTCCGCGCTGATCAGCCGGCGAACAAGCCTGCCTCGAACGCGGCACGCTCCAACTGTTCCCGGAAATCGGGATGGGCGATGGCGATCAAGGCCTTGGCCCGCTCGCCCACCGACTTGCCCTTGAGGTCGGCCAGGCCATATTCGGTGACGATCAGATGCGTGTCCATGCGCGGCGTCGTCACCGGCCCGTCCAGACGCGGGGTGATGCGGGAAATCGTGCCCTTGGCGGCGGTGGAATGGCAGGCGATGATCGATCGTCCACCACGCGAAGCATAGGCGCCGCGCACGAAATCCACCTGTCCGCCGGTGCCGCTGAATTGTCGCCCGTTGACGAATTCGGAATTGCAGGCGCCGTGGAAATCGACCTGCAGCGTCGCGTTCACCGACACCATATTGTCATTGCGCGCGATCAGGAACGGGCTGTTCACATAATCGACCGGATGCGCCTCGACCGTCGGATTGTCGTGCAGGAAATCATACAGCGCCTGGTCGCCGAGCGCGAAGGTGTAGATCGCCTTGCCGGCATGGATCTGCTTGCGGCTATTGTCGACCACGCCCGACTGCATCAGCCCGGCAAGGCCCGTGGTCATCATCTCGGTATGGATGCCCAGATGCCGATGGTTGGCGAGACCCGCGCACACCGCCTCCGGCAGCGCGCCGATCCCCATCTGCAGGCAGTCGCCATCGCGGATCAGACCGGCGACGGTGGCGCCGATCGCGTCGTCGACCGCCGTGCGGGTGATGGCCGGCAGAGTCGGCAGCGCGACATCATGCTCGACCAGCGCGGTCACGGCCGACAAGGGGATCATGCAGTCGCCCTGGACATAGGGCATATGCGCATTCACCTCCAGGATGATCCGGGTGCCCGGCTTGCGCGCCACCGCCAGCGCATAGTCGACATCGGTTCCCAGGCTGAAATTGCCGTCCGCATCCATCGGCGCGACCGTCGCAATCAGCGTGTCGACGCCAACATGCTCGACCATGGCGCGCGGCACCTGGCTGAAATGGCAGGGCAGGAAATCGATCATCGGGAGATGCGCGTCGCCCAGCTGGCGATCCAGCGTCCGTTCGACGCCGCCATGGAACAGGCTCATCGGCGTGATCCGGTCGCGCAGCGCGAAGTCGAACAGGCTGGCCCCGGCTATCCCGGTGCAGAGCATATAATAGATACGCAGATCAGCGACAGAAGCGGACCGGGCGCGTTCGGCAAGGGCAGCGAGCAGGGCGGGCGGCTGGCCGGTCCCCAAAGCCATGCAGATCTTGGCGCCCGACGGGATCAGCGCAGCCGCCTCCTGCGCCGAACGCCGTGTCTGCTGATATAATGCCTGGTCGCCCTTTGGGGTCATGGATCGCCTCTCTCCTGTGGTCGATCCCTAACCTATAGCGGCCGGCGCGCGTTTCACCACGCGGCAAAAGGACCAAGGGCGGGTCCGGTTGCCCGGCCCGCCCTTGCCTTCTCCCCCTCAGGAGACGTGTCAGCCCATGGTCGGGATGACGAAGCTCTGGTCCAGCACCGCGCCGCCGCTCGGCCAGCGCTGGGTCACGGTCTTGACCCGCGTGTAGAACCGCACGCCGTCCATGCCATATTGGTTCATGTCGCCAAAGCCCGAGCGCTTCCAGCCGCCGAAGCTGTGATAGCTGACCGGCACCGGGATCGGCACGTTGATCCCGACCATGCCGACCTCGACATTGGCGCAGAAGCGGCGCGCGAAATCGCCATTGCGGGTGAAGAGCGCGACGCCGTTGCCATATTGATGCCTGGTCGGATAGCCGATCGCCTCCTCGAACGTCTCGGCGCGAACCATCTGCAGGACGGGACCGAAAATCTCTTCCTGATAGCTTTTCATCTGCGGCGTCACGCGGTCGAGCAGGGTCGGCGCGAGGAAGAAGCCATCCTCATAGCCCTGCAGTGCGAAGCCACGACCGTCGATCACCAGTTCGGAGCCTTCATCGACCGCCATCTGGATATAATTTTCGATCCGCCCCTTGTGCGCGGCACTGACCACCGGGCCATAATGAGCGTCAGGATCGCTCGGCACGCCGACGCGCAGCCCGGCGATACCCGCCTCCAGCTTGGCGCGCAGCGCCACCGCCGTCTGCTCGCCCACCGGCACCACCACCGGCAGCGCCATGCAGCGTTCGCCCGCCGAACCATAGGCCGCACCCAGAATGTCGGCGACCGCCTGATCCAGATCGGCGTCGGGCATGACGATGCCGTGATTCTTGGCGCCGCCCATGCACTGCATCCGCTTGCCGTTCGATGCACCCCGGCCATAGACATATTGGGCGATGTCGGACGAGCCGACGAAGCTGACCGCCTTGATTGCGGGATGATCGAGGATCGCGTCCACCACCTGCTTGTCGCCATGGACGACGTTCAGGATGCCGGCCGGCAAGCCCGCTTCCATCGCCAGTTCGGCAAGACGGACCGGCACCGAGGGATTGCGCTCGCTGGGCTTCAGGATGAAGGCATTGCCGCAGGCGATCGCCGGCGCGAACATCCACATCGGAATCATCGCCGGGAAATTGAACGGCGTGATCCCCGCCGCGATGCCGATCGGCTGGCGCAACGAATAGACGTCGATGCCCGGACCTGCCCCCTCAGTATACTCGCCCTTCAGCAGATGCGGGACGCCACAGGCGAATTCGACCACATCAAGGCCGCGCTGGATATCGCCCTTGGCATCGGAATGAACCTTGCCATGTTCGACCGACAGCAGTTCGGCCAGCTCGTCCATATGCTGTTCGATCAGCGCCTTGAGGTTGAACATCACGCGGGCGCGGCGCTGCGGGTTCATCGCCGCCCAGGCGGGTTGCGCGGCCTGCGCATTGGCGACCGCTTCATCCAGTTCGCTGGGCGCCGACAGGCGAACCTGCGCCTGCACCTGGCCGGTGGCGGGGTTGAAGATGTCGCCCAGGCGCGTCGACGCCGATGCGCGATGCTGCCCCCCGATGAAATTGTCGACTATGCGCATGCTGCCCTCTCGAAACGGATCGGGTCGGCCATAAAGGAGGATCGGAAGGGTCGGAACCGGCCAGCCGATTTGATCGCGGGGACGGTGGATCAGCGCCGCGCTTGCCCGGTCGGCGCTTCTTTCGCATGGCTCGTCCATCGACAGCGGAGCGAGCATGGCCGGGACAGGAGCAGGACGGCGGATCACCGCCGCAGGATGGGACATACGCTGGGACGCCGATCAGGCAGCGCAGGCCTATGCCGATGGCTGGTGGCGATCGGACACCGCCGCCGATGCGCTGGTGAGCGCCGCCCGCGACACGCCCGATCGCATCCTGCTGATCGACGGCGACCATTGCCTGACCGCCGCCGACCTGCACGATCAGGCACAGCGGCTGGCGCAGGCGCTGCTGGCGCGCTTCCCGGTCGGCAGCGTCATATCCTTCATGCTGCCCAACTGGCAGGAGGCGGCGGTCATCTACATGGGCGCGACGCTCGCCGGCATGGTCGCCAACCCGATCCTGCCGTCGCTGCGCGACCATGATCTGCGCTTCATCCTGGCGGATGTGGACTGCCGGATGATCTTCGTGCCGCAAAGCTTCCGCGGCCACGATTATGGCGCGATGCTGGAACGGGTGGCGACGGAGATGGAGAGGCCGCCGGAGATCGTCATCGTCCGGGCGGAAGAGGGCAAAGTTTGCGCTTATGACGCCCTGTTGACTTCGGCCCCGACCACCGGCCGGCCGCTGCCCGCGCTGGATGCCGACGAGGTGCGCATGGTCATGTACACCAGCGGCACCACCGGCCGGCCCAAGGGGGTGATGCACAGCCATAATTCGATCAATGCGCTGATCCGCCAGATCGGCCGCCACTGGCTGGTCGAACCGGGCGACCGCTTCCTGGTGCCGTCGCCGATCAGCCATATTGGCGGGTCGATCTATGCGTTCGAGACGCCGCTGCTGCTGGGCGCGACGGCGATCCTGATGGAGCAGTGGAACCCGGACGATGCGGTGCGGATCATGGCCGAGGCCGATTGCACCCATATGGCCGGCGCCACCCCCTTCCTGCAGCATCTGCTGGCGGCGGCGCGCGCGGCGGATACGCGGTTGCCCGCGCTCAAATTGTTCATCTGTGGCGGGGCGTCGGTGCCGCCGGCGCTGATCCGCGAAGCCGCCGGCTATTTCGAGCAGGCGGTGGTCAGCCGCGTCTATGGATCGACCGAATTGCCGGTGACCACAGTGGGGGTGATCGACCGGGCCGATGTCACCCATGCCGCCGAGACCGATGGCCGCCCCGGCATCGCCACCGTCCGCATCGCGCCGGATGGCGAGATTCGCGCGCGCGGGCCGCAGATGATGGTCGGCTATATCCACAAGGCGGATGAGGACGCGAGCTTCGATCCGGACGGCTATTATCGCAGCGGCGACCAGGGCGCCTGGGTCGATGGCGACCATCTGGTGGTGACCGGCCGGATCAAGGATCTGATCATCCGCAATGGCGAGAATATCGCGCCCAAGGAGATCGAGGATCTGCTGGTGGGCCATGACGCCATTGCCGAGATCGCGATCGTCGGCGTCCCCGACGCGCGCACCGGCGAGCGGGCGGTGGCGGTGATCGTGCCGCGCCCCGGCGCCACGCCGGATGTCGCCGCGCTGGCTGCGCATCTGGCCAGCCATGGCGTCGCCCGCTTCAAATATCCCGAGGCGGTGGCGCTGTGGGACGCCCTGCCCAAGAATGACGCCGGCAAGGTGCTGAAACAGCAGATCCGCGCCCGGCTGGTGGAAGAGGCCGCACCGGCAACGTCGTAGGACAATTGGTCCGCTGGCCGCGCGCCGTGCGATCGGGCATGGGCGCGCCATGTTGCGTCCCGCCTCCGCCGCCCTGTTGCTGACCCTGAGCCTGATCGGCTGTTCCGATGATCGCCGCGCTGAGCGGTTGAAGGCCGCCGGCCCCAATCCGACGCTGGAAAAGCTGATGACGGTGGCCGATGCCAAGGCCGGCGCCCGCCTGTTCGGCACCTGCGCCGCCTGCCACACCAGCAGCGCTGGCGGACCCGACACTGGCGGACCCAATCTGCACGGCATTTACGGCCAGCCGATCGGCCAGCACAGCGCCCGGTTCGGCTATACCGCCGCGTTGCGCGCCAAGGGCGGCGTTTGGGACGACAAGGCGCTCGACGCCTGGATCGCCAATCCGCAGCGCTTCGTGCCCGGCACCAAGATGCAGTTCAGCGGCATCCCCGACCCGCTCGCGCGCGCCGACCTGATCGCCTATCTGCGCAGCCTGTCGGACTGACCGGCCCCGCCAAAGATACGAATTTTTTGGGGTAGCTGGCGCGTCGGGGGCTTCGTACATCTGGCGCCATGACCAGCGGGATGACAGACGGCCTTTGGGCGCTGACCGAGAAGGAAAAGCAGACGCTGCGCCTGATGGTCCGGGGCCATGACGCGAAATCCATCGCGCGCAGCCTGGACCTGTCGGTCCATACCATCAACGAACGGCTGCGCGACGCCCGGCGCAAGATGGCGGTGTCGAGCAGCCGCGAGGCGGCCCGGCTGTTGCTGGAAGCCGAAGGTGCGCCCGAGACATCGCCCCCCGATTTTCTGGGGGACAGGCTATTGGGGGCAGACGCAGCCCCGGTCGAAGCGGATCAGGACGAGGCGCCGGTCGTCGGCGTGGGGCCGGCCGATCGCCGGCGCCCGATCCTGCTTGGAGTGCTTCTCATGACTTTTGTCCTTGGCCTGCTGGCGCTCGCCGCCCTGCCCGATGCCGCCCCCACACCGCAAGCGATGCCGGCCGCCGCCCAGGCGCATAATGCCGAGGTCGTCGACGCTGCGCGCCAATGGCTGGCGCTGATCGACCAGGACGAATGGGCCGAGAGCTATCGCGGCACCGGCAGCGCTTTCCAGAAACTCAATACGGTGCAGGTCTGGACCGAGGTGTCGCAGACGATGCGCGGCCGGTTCGGCGCCCTTCAGTCGCGCAGCCTGCTGAGCCAGGAGGAACTGCCCGCCCCGCCCCATGGCTATGAAGTAGTGAAGTTCCGCGCCAGCTACGCCAACCAGGCGCAGGCGATCGAGACGGTGACGTTGGATCGCGAAAATGGGGCCTGGCGCGTGGTCGGCGTGACGATCGAATAGGGCGGACAGGGGCGCGTATCGGCGCGCCCTTCATGCCCCCGCGGCCGACGGCGCCCCCAACCGGAAGAACAGCGCGAGTTGCAGGCTTTCCGCAATCCGCTGCGCCTTGTCCTGCAAGGCGGCGGCCGCCGCCGGAACCATGACGGCGTCGGTCGTCTGCGACCAGAGATTCAGCCAATGGTCGAACAGGGCGGGCGTGATCCGGTCGCGATGCGCCATATGCACCGGGACGGGCTGTCCCTTGTAACGGCCCGACGACAGCATCACCGACGACCAGAAATCGACCAGCCGGTCGATATGCGCCGGCCAGTCATCCACGGCGTCGTTGAAGATCGGACCAAGCCGGTCGTCCGCGCGGACGCGGGCATAGAAGCTTTCGACCAGCTGGCGCAGGCTGGCCTCGTCGATCCGTTCCGCCTTCATGGGTTCCGACTCCGCACGGGGATGCCCGGTCCATAGCGCATCGACCGCCGGGATTCGACCGGCCGGATACAGTCGGAACGCGGCCTTTATTCCCCCGCGACGGCGCGACCGAAGCTGTAGCGGATATGGTCGACATGGCCCTCCAGCCCGAAGACCAGCGGATCCTGGCTGTCCATGATCGCGTCGATGCGGGCGCCGACATCCTCCGGCGTCCAGCTGGGCTGATAGACGCCCTTGCTTTCGGCGATGAAGGCGCGGGCGACGCGGCCGGCGATCGACACCAGCATCTCGCCGGTGACCGAGCAGCTTTCATGCGCCAACCAGGCGACGACCGGCGAGACCAGTTCCGTCCCCATCGGCGGATATTGGGAGATATCCAGCCCCTCGGCCATGCGGGTGACGGCACCGGGCACGATGATGTTGGATTTGACCCCTTCGGCCTCCCCCTCGAGCGCCAGCACATTGTTGAGGCCGATCATGCCCGATTTGGACATGCCGTAATTGACGCAATCCCTGTTGCCATAGAGGCCGCCGATCGAGCTGGTGAGGATGATGCGGCCATAGCGCGCCTTGCACATATGCGGGAAGGCAGCGCGCGCGACATGGAAGGCGCCGCGCAAATGGACATCGAGCACGGCGTCGAAATCCTCCTGGCTGAGCGCCTGCATCGAGCCGTAGCGGACATTGCCGGCATTGTGGATCAGCCCGTCAATCCGGCCATAATGGTCGAGCGCCGCCTCTATGATGGCGCGGCCGCCCTCCGGCGTGGCGACGCTGTCGGTCGAGACGATCGCGTCGCCACCCTGCGCCTGGATCGCGGCAACCACTTCGGCCGCCGGGCCGGCATCGATCCCCTCGCCGCGCACGGCGCTGCCCGGATCATTGACCACGACCCTGGCGCCGCGCGCGCCCAGCAGTTCCGCATAGGCGCGGCCAAGCCCCCGCCCGGCACCGGTGATGACGATGACGCGATCGTCGTAGCGCAGTTCGGACATGAGCGGGCCTTTCGCTGGATTATGCAGATGATGGCGCAGGGGTGACGCGGCATGCGCGCGCGTTCAAGCCGGGGCGGCAAGGCATCGCCATGGCGGTTCGCCGATGCCCGGCGAAGCGGATAAGAGCGGGGCAGGACAGAGTAGAGGACAGGATAGATGCAGGTAGCGATCATCACCGGGGCAGGCAGCGGCATCGGGCTCTGCACGGCGAAGATGCTGCATGACGCTGGCATGGCGATCGTCGGTGTCGGTCGCGATCCGGCCAAGCTGGCGACGCTGGAGAGCGAAATCGGCGATCCGGCGCGGGTCGCCACCCTGTCGATCGACGTCACCGCCGACGATGCCCCGGCGCAGATCGTGCAGCTGGCGCTCGACCGGTTCGGCCGCATCGACTTCCTGGTCAACAATGCCGGCGCGGGCAGCCCCAAGCCGCTGCACGAAACCGACGACGCCACGCTGGACGGCTTCCTGGACCTGATGCTGCGCGCGCCCTTCCGCCTGGCACGCGAGGCGATCGTCCATATGGGCGAGGGCTGTGGCATCGTGAACGTCTCCTCCACCTATGCGGTGATCGGCGGGCGGCGCGGCGGCGCCTATTCGGCGGCCAAGGGCGGGCTGGACGCGCTGACCAAGCATATCGCCTGCGATTACGGCCCGCAGGGCATCCGCGCCAATTGCGTCGCGCCGGGCGTCACCATGACCGACATGGTGCGCCACCGGTTCGAGGACGAGATGTTCAAGCGGGTGAATGTGGAGACCACCCCCTTCCCGCGGCTGGGCGAGGTGGAGGATGTGGCCAGCACCATCGCCTTCCTCTGTTCGCCCGGCGCCGCCTTCATCAACGGACAGACGATCGTCGTGGATGGCGGCTGGACATCGACCAAATATCTCTCGCCGCGCGCGCTGACGACGACATGGGTCGAGGCGGAGTAAGGCTACTCTTTGGCCGGCCGCTCGGTTAGGGCGGGCCATGGCCGATGCCCCGATCCTCTATTCCTTCCGCCGCTGTCCCTATGCGATGCGAGCGCGGCTGGCGCTGCTGGTGAGCGGACAGGCGGTGGCGCATCGCGAAATCCTGCTGCGCGCCAAGCCGGCGGCGATGCTGGCCGCCTCGCCCAAGGGGACGGTGCCGGTGCTGGTGCTGCCCGACGGCCGGGTGATCGACGAGAGTCTGGAGATCATGCGCTGGGCGCTGGGGCGGCATGATCCCGAGGCGTGGCTGGCGGGTGACGACGCGACGCTGATCGCGACCAATGACGGACCGTTCAAGCGGCATCTGGATCGCTACAAATATGTCGAGCGCCATGGCAGCGACCCGATCGCGCATCGGACCGAGGCGGCCGGGCTGCTCGACGCGCTGGAGGCGCGGTTGCAGGATCAGGCCCAGCTTCGTGGCGCGCGGCGGACATTGGCCGACATGGCGATCTTTCCCTTCGTGCGGCAGTTTGCGGCGGTCGAGCCGGACTGGTTTGCCGCGCAGCCCTGGGCCGCGTTGCGCGGCTGGCTGGCCGGGCATCTGGAATCGGATCTGTTCGCCAGCGCCATGGTGCGGCACCCGCTATGGGTGGAGGCGGACGCCGGCTAGTCCGGGCCGCAACAGGCGTCGAGGCAGATCTGGCGCAGCAGGGCGATGACGTCGCGACGCTGTTCGATCGGGATGGAACGGCCGATCCGCGCCTCATGCGCGTCGAACACCGCGCAGACCTGGCCATGCAGCGCCAGCCCCTCCGCCGTAAGCGTCAGCGGGATCGCGCGGCCCTTGCCCGCGCCCTTTTCCAACAGGCCAGACAGCGCCAGCTTGTTGATGAGCGGCACCAGATTGGCCGGCTGGGCGCGCAGTACGCGGGCAATGTCGCTCTGGCTGCACCCCGGATTGGCACCGATCAGGCGCAGCAAGGTCGCTTCGCCCGGATTGAGGCCAAGCGGCGCCAGCCCCTCGCCCAGCGCGCCGGTGACCGCCGCCGCCGTGCGCCGCAGATGGAAGCCCAGCATCGCGTCGAGCGGGTCGGTAAAGGCACTGTCGGGATCGATCGTCACCGCGCGGGTCTAGCCCCCTTGCCGTGCCGGCTCAAGTCGATATCTTATATACCATAATATAAGATGGAGAGGAGCGATGTTAATGACGATGCGATTCGCCTTGCCGTTTGTCCTGCTGGCCCTGGCCGGGACGGCAGTGGCCCAGACGCCACAGTCCGATAGTCCGGCGGCTTCCGGCACGATCGAGCCGGATGGCACGGTCCATGTTCCCGGCTTTCGCCTCCCGCCCTCCATCTATCTGAGCGAGGCGGCGAAGAAGGCGCTGCCGCGCACGCCGACCGATCCCGAAGAGCCGATGATGCGCGCGGTCGCCGCCGGGCAGGCCGGTGCGCTGCGCCAGCGCATGCCGCAACTGATCGCACCACGCATCGATGCGCTCAAAGCAATGTACAAGGTGACGACACGCGAGGAACAGATCGCCGGCATAGCGGCCGTGCGTGCAATCCCGGCAGCTGGCGTCGCACCGGGCAACCGCAGGAAGATATTGCTCAATCTGCCAGGCGGTGGCTTCATCATGGGCGTGGCCGGCGGCACCGGCATGATGGAATCGATCCCGCTCGCGGGGCTGGCCGGGGTAGAGATCCTCTCCATCACCTACCGCCAGGCGCCCGAGACCATCTGGCCGGCAGCGACCGAGGATGTGACCAAGGTCTATCGCGCACTGCTCAAGACCTACCAGCCGCAGGATATCGGCATCTTCGGCTGTTCGGCCGGCGGGCTGCTGACGGCCGAGGCAATGGCTTGGTTCATCCACGAGAAGCTGCCGCTGCCCGGCGCGATCGGCATCTTCTGCGCCTCGGGCGATGCGCGCTGGGGCGGCGACAGCCAGAGCTTCGCCCGGCCGTTCCAGGCGCTGCCGCCGCGTGACGATGTTCGCGCCTATTTCAAGAATATCGACCGCAGCGATCCTTTGGTGTCGCCGGCGCTGTCGCCCACGACGCTGAAGCAGTTTCCGCCGACGCTGCTAATCACCGGCACCCGCGCCTTCGAGATGAGCGCGACCGTCAACACCCATCGCGAACTGATCAAGGCCGGGGTCGATGCCGACCTGCATATGTGGGATGGACTGGGCCATGCCTTTTTCTACGATCCCGCCCTGCCGGAATCGCGCGAGGCCTTCGACGTCATGACCGCCTTCTTCCGCGATCGGCTGAAGCTGGCGGTTAGCGTCCGCGCTCGTGGTGTAATTTCCGGTGTAGATTGAGGTGATCGCATGGGGTTGGGCATGCCCAACCCCATGCGATTTCGAACTCGGTGGCCACCGGGCTCATCGGTAAGGTGGAGTTACCACACTTCACAC